>JAZUMM010000110.1:0-10181 GCA_045603625.1 Acutalibacteraceae bacterium
CAAAACTATTATTATAAGTGGTTTTCCACTATCATGACGGAAGTGTTGCTTCCGTCTTTTTTATTTATTTTTTAAAAATTGACTTTGAAAATTTATCAGAAAGGGGATAACGGTATTATGGTATCTGCAATTGTAGCGGTAATTATCGGCGTAGTTGCGTTGTTGGTCGGCGGTATTGTTGGTTTTGTTGCCGGTGGCGCACACCGTAAAAAGGTTGCCGAGGCTGCTATTGGTTCTGCTACTCAAGAGGCTGCACGTATAGTAAATAATGCTATGACAGAAGCTGAGCAGAAGAAAAAGGAATCAATTCTTGAAGCAAAAGATGAAATCCATAAATTAAGGTCCGAAACTGAGCACGACCTTCGTGAAAGACGTGCAGAGGTTCAACGTCAGGAAAGACGTATTATCCAAAAAGAAGAAAGTCTTGACAAAAAGGTTGAGGCACAAGAAAAGAAAGAAGAAATTCTTCAACAAAAAATTAAAGCGGTTGAAGAAAAGGAGCTTGAGGTTGAATCTCTTAAAAAGAGTCAGCTCGAAATTCTTGAAAGAATTTCAGGCTATTCAAAGGAACAGGCTAAAGAAATTCTTCTTAAAAGCCTTGAAGAACAGCTTGCTCACGAAAAAGCAACAAAAATCTTTGATTATGAACAACAACTCAAGGATGATATGGATAAATTGGCAGGCGAAGTTATTTCAGGTGCTATTCAGCGTTGTGCTGCCGACCACGCGGCAGAGGCTACAGTATCTGTAGTTACAATTCCTAATGACGAAATGAAGGGTCGCATTATCGGTAGAGAGGGTAGAAATATCCGCACTATTGAAACAATTACAGGTGTTGACCTTATTATTGATGATACTCCTGAGGCAATTACAGTTTCTTGCTTTGAGCCTGTACGTCGTGAAATTGCAAGGCTCACTCTTGAAAAGCTTGTATCCGACGGTAGAATTCATCCGGCTCGTATTGAGGAGATGTACGAAAAATCAAAACGTGAGGTTGAAAACACCATTCGTCAAACAGGTGAAAAAGCTGTTATTGATGCCGGTGTAAACGGTCTTCACGGTGATATTGTTAAGCTTCTCGGTAAACTCAGGTACCGTACAAGTTACGGTCAGAACGTGCTTAATCATTCACTGGAGGTTTCTTACCTTGCAGGTCTTATGGCTGCTGAATTAGGTGCAGATGTTAAGCTTGCAAAGCGTGCAGGTCTCCTTCATGATATCGGTAAGGCACTTGATCACGAAAAAGAAGGTACACATATTGAATTAGGTGTAGAGGTTGTCCGTAAAAACAAAGAAAACGAGCAGGTTATTCACGCAATTCAGGCTCATCACGGTGATGTTGAAGCAAAAACAGTTATTGCTTGTCTTGTTCAGGCGGCAGATGCTATTTCTGCAGCAAGACCGGGTGCAAGACGTGAAAATATTGAGTCTTACATTCAACGTTTACAAAAACTTGAAGAAATTACAACCTCGTTCCCCGGCGTTGATAACGCATTTGCTATTCAGGCAGGTCGTGAGGTTCGTATTATGGTTAAACCTGATGCAGTATCCGATGATCAGATGATTCTTCTTGCAAGAGAAATTGTACAGAAAATTGAAGGTGAACTTGAATATCCGGGTCAGATTAAGGTTAACGTAATCAGAGAAAGCAGAGCAATTGACTTTGCAAAATAAAAAACAAAAAAGCGGAACCTTCATACTATGACGGTTTCGCTTTAAATTTAGATATAGAAACGATGGTAAAATTATGCGTTTGCTTTTTTTAGGCGATGTAGTTGGGCAAGGCGGATGTGATTTTTTAATGTCAAAGTTGCCTGCCTACAAACGTACCAATAATATTGACGTTTGCATTGCTAATGGTGAAAATTCTGCTCAGGGTAACGGTGTAACACCTAAATCACTTAATATGCTTTTTGATAGCGGAGTAGATTTTGTAACCTTAGGTAACCATACCTTTAAAAGAAAAGAAATTGAAGATTATCTTGACACGGCATCCTCTGTTATAAGACCATACAATTTCCCTGACGGAGTAGCAGGTAAAGGTGTGGGTATAATAGATAAAGGCAGGTATCGAATTGCAGTTATTAATATGCAGGGTACTGTGTATAGTGACCCATTGGGTAACCCCTTTAATGAAATGGATAAGGCTCTTAAACAAACAGATGGTTGCAAAACAGTCATAGTGGATTTTCATGCGGAGGCAACGGCAGAAAAACGTGCTATGGGCTTTTACCTTGATGGTGAGGTTACTGCAGTTTTAGGTACGCATACTCACGTGCAGACTGCAGATGAACAGCTTTTACCAAATGGTACGGCATATATAACCGATGTCGGTATGTGCGGACCTGTACAGTCTGTTCTTGGCATTGTGCCTGAGCTCACCATAAAAAAATTCAAAACAAATACACCTGTTAAATTTGAAAACGCAGGTGGTGAATATGCCATGAATGGTGTATTAATGGAAATTGATGAAAAAACAGGTAAAGCGTTAAGTATAGAAAGGATAGATGTAAGATGAGTAAAAAGATAATAGCTATTTTACTTATATTATCTATATGCTTTACATTTTCTTCTTGTGGCAAAACGCAAACAAATACTCCTACCGAAACTGAAAAATATGTTTTGCCTACGGAAATTACAGAGGCAGATATTTCTTTGCCTTACACAAGCTCAGATACACTTGACCCATACACATCAAAAAGTAGTATGAACAGGGATTTGATTCCTATTGTTTTTGAAAGTCTTTATACCGCAACAAAAGACGGTAAAGGTAAAATGCTTCTTGCTACAAGCGGCACGGTTAATCCCGATAACGTAACGGTTACTATTGCAAAGGGAATTAAATTTTCAGATGGTGTTGAGCTTAATGCATATTACGTTAAATATGCATTTGAAAAGGCTAAGAATAATGAGTATTATAAAACTGCACTATCAAAAATGACGGGTATAACTGTTATTGATAATTATACCGTTAAGTTTACTCTTTCCTCAAATGAGCCTTTTGCATTGAATGTGCTTAATTTCCCAATAGTGCGTGTTTCAGACGGTGAAATTATAGGTAGCGGTAAATATAAGGTGGAGCTTATTGAAGAAAAAACGTATCTTCAGGTAAATACCTTCCACAGAAATTACAGTGAAAACTGGAATAAACAAATTGCTCTTTGGGATATGGCCGGTCTTGCAGGGCCTATATACTCCTTTAAGGCAAGGGATATAAGTGTTTATAAAAATGATTTAATTAAAGATGAATATGTAAATCTTTCATCTAAAACAATATCACAGGATACGAATAACCTTGTATACGTTGGTATTAACTCAAATTGGGGCGGTAGCGTAACCTCAATTCCTTGGGTAAGGCAGGCTATTAATATTGGTATTAACAGAACTCAGATAGCGTCATCCTCTTACCTTGGACAGACAGAAGCAGTTGTTACACATTTCAGGACGGAGTTTTATCAGTTGAATTCAACTGATTTGCCTTCACTTTCAGGCGAGAAGGAAAAGGCAATTAGTATTCTTGAACGTAACGGTTTTGACTCTTTTAATGATAAGGGTGTACGCACAAATGGTGTTACGTCTTTAAATGTGAATATTTTAGTGTGCACCTCAAATGTTTATAAGTTAACGGTAGCGCAACGAGTAAAGGCAGCCTTGGAAGAATTAGGCTTTGGTGTTACCATTACAGAAAAAGCAACTCAGGAAGAACTTGAACTTGCTTTAAGTGAGGGCTTTTTTAACCTGTATATCGGCGAAACTTCTTTGCCCGATAATTACAGGATTGATAGCTTCTTTACAAAAGACGGTGCTACTGCTTATGGTGTACAGGAGTCATTTTTTACAGAATATGACGGATATAAATCAGGTGCAGTATCAACCATGGATTTTGTGGAAGGCTTTGAAACAGAGGTTCCATTTATACCGCTTTTTTACAGAAAAAACATTATTTCCGTAAGTGACGGTATAACAGGTGTGGATAATAATCATCCTTATGTTTCAATTTCTGACTGGAAATCAGAAAAATAGTGGTTTTGTGAGTTTATTCTTAACAAAATAGTGCTTGTATTTAATTTTAGTATAGTATATAATTGATTAGTATTTATTTCAAAAAGGAGTTGGCATAATGGACCCGATTAAAGTTGATTTTTCCGGTAAGGGCACTCCAAAGGAAATTGTTATTCCGCCGGATAAAAAAGGTCTTAAACTTGTTATTTCAATTATTATAACATTAATAGGTGCAGCAATTACTTATTATTTTATGTTACCTGCATTGAATTTTAAGGCAATGGAGCTTTATTATTTTGTTGGTATCGTTATTTTGATTTATATTGTGATAACTGCAGTTGTTACAAAGGCAATTGCAAAGCCTGAGTACATTCCGTACGTTAAAAAACAGGCAAAAATACCGCTTATTATTGCCCTTGTTTTTGTTATTATTCTTGGTGTCGGTTACCTTGTTTCTGCACCGCTTTTCCGTGCAAAGGCGTACAGTAACATTATTAATGTAACTGAAACCAATTTCGGTGAAGGCGAAAGCATTACAACAATTACCGATATCAAGGATTTTGAAAGCGTACCAATGATTGATAAGGATGCGGCATTCGCACTTGCAAACAAAGAGCTTGGTGAGCTTGAAAAAATTTCACAGTTCGTTATTGATGCTGATTATTCAACACAAATTAACTATAACGGTAATCCATACAGAATTTTCCCTCTCAAATACGGTGACGTGTTCAAATGGCTTAAAAATACTGAAGAGGGTATACCTGCATACATTGCAGTTAATATGTACACTCAGGAGGCAGAGGTTGTTGACCTTTCTGATAAGGGTCTTTCCAACATTCAGGTTTCCACAGGTGAATATCTTAACGAGCGCCTTGACCGTGTTTTGAGATTTGCTCATCCAACCTATATGTACGGTGTGCCTTCTCTTGAAATAGACGACGAGGGTAATCCTGTTTGGGTATGCGAAAGAATTGATAAGAAAATCGGTCTTCTTGGCGGTGAAGACGTTATCGGCGTTGTGCTTGTTAACGCTTGCGATAAGACTGATATCAAGGAATATTCAATTAAGGAAATCAGAGAAAACAAGGAGCTTCAGTGGATTGACCAGATCTATTCAGAGGATCTTCTTGTTAAACAGTATAACTACAATGGTAAATACAGAGGCGGCTTTATTAACAGCTATATCGGTCAGGAGGACGTTCGTGTAACAACAACAGGCTCCAGCTGTATTGCAAGTAACGGTGACGTTTGGCTTTATACAGGTGTTACCTCTGTAACAAACGACGATTCAATTATTGGCTTTGCTATTATCAACCAGCGTACAAAGGAAGCAGTTTTCCAGAGAATTGCAGGTACAACAGAAAGCGGTGCTCAGACGTCTGCAGAAGCGATTGTTCGTGATAAATCCTGGACTGCAACCTTCCCGATTCTTTTGAATCTTGACGGCGAGGCAACTTACTTTATGGCACTTAAAGACAGCGATGTTGTTAAGAGCTATGCTATGGTTAGCGTTGAAAGGTATCAGGATGCCGTTAGAAGTGAAAATGATGCTGAGCCTGACCTTGTTAATTGCCTTGAAAATTATGTAAAAATAGTTAAAAAGAGCACAGGTGAAGTGATTAACATTAATTACGGTGATGAAGCTCCGCAGGGTTCAGAAACACCTGAAGAGGATGTACCGGATTCAATAGTTACAGGTGTAATTACTGATATCAGAACTGCAGTTGTAGGCGGTAACAGTATTTATTACATTAAGCTTGATGATAAAAACGTTTATTATTCAATTTCTGCTTCAGCAGCTCAGAACGTTGTTATTCTCAATAAAGGTGATGCTGTAACAATTACTTTCAAACCATCTGAAGAAAGTATTGTTCCTGCAAAAAATATTAAGTAAAAACAAACTGCCTGAAAACTAAGGTTTTCGGGCAGTTTTTGTTGTATTTTAATTGACAAACCATACCCTTTGTGATAATCTTATTTTCGTTTTGGAGGTGAAACTATGTCAAAAACCACAACAAAGGATTTAACAAACGGGCCTATTATGAGTGGTATTATAAAATTCTGCTTGCCTTTAATGATAGGTAACCTTTTTCAGCAGTTTTATAATATGGCAGATATTATTATGGTTGGTCAGCTTGTTAATGAAACTGCACTTTCTGCAGTTGGTTCAGTTGGCTCATTGAACTTTCTTGTTATTGGCTCTGTTATTGGTCTTTGTACAGGCTTCACCGTTCCTGTTGCACAACGCTTTGGTGCGAAGGATGAAAAAGGCTTAAAAAAATATGTGGCAAATATTATTTATTTGACTATATTTCTTGCAATAATCATTACAATTGTTGCAGTTAAGGCAACAGATCCGCTTTTACGCATTTTAAATACCCCTGATGAGATTTATGAGGATGCATATAATTATATTGTAATAATTTTTGCAGGCATTGGTGCTACCATGCTTTACAATATTCTTGCAAGCCTTGTAAGGGCTTTGGGTGATTCCAAAACGCCGTTGTATTTTCTTATCTTTTCTTCTGTGCTTAATATAGGTCTTGATTACGTTCTTATGAAGCTTTACCATTTTGGTGTGAGAGGTGCGGCAATTGCTACAATTTTTTCTCAGTTTGTTTCAGGTGTATTGTGTTTGATATATGTTATTAAGCGTTTCCCTGTGCTCAAGGTTACAAAAGAAACAATCAATCCGGATTTTAATTGTATTAAAAATCTTATTAAAAACGGTATACCTTTATCATTGCAGTTTTCCATAACTGCTATCGGTTCTGTTATGCTGCAGTCTTGCGTGAACGGTCTTGGTGTTGATAAAATAGCTGCGGTGACAATCGGTGGTAAAACACAGCTTATGATAACGTTGCCTTCTGAAACCATTGGTGCTACAATGACTGTTTTCTGCGGTCAGAACCTTGGTGCAGGAAAGATTGACAGAATTAAAAAAGGTGTTAAACGCGCAGTTGTAATTGCAGGTATATATACTGTAATAGGTTTTTTTGTGGCGCAGTTCCTTGGTCCGTATATTTCATTATTGTTCCTTAATGGTGAAAATGCAGGTGTTGTGATTGACCTAGCTCAACAATATATAAACGTGGGCAGTTATTTTTACTTTATACTTTCAATATTGTTCTTGTTCAGGAACTCTATTCAAGGTCTTGGTTACAGCTCTGTTGCTATGTTTGCAGGCGTTTTTGAGCTTATTGCAAGAGCGATTATGGGCTTTGGTTTTGTAAATACCTTGGGTTACGATGCTGCGTGTATTGCAAACCCTGTTGCCTGGATAGCGGCAGATGTATTCCTTATACCGGCATATATTGTTATAGTGAATATGATTCAAAAAAGATATTCAACTAAGGGGAATATAAAAAACTGATATAATATCAAAAGGCATTGCAGTTTTCTGCAATGCCTTTTGTAATATTAATTGAATTTATTGAATATAGAATAATACGGCAAAAAAACTTTTACATATTTATTTTAAAAATGCATTATACAATATAATAATTTTAACGTGATTTTAATGTAGGTGACATAAAAAAACAGTTTGTTGTTGCATTGTGCATAAATAAGAGGTTTTTGTTTTGTTGCAATTTGCCAAAGATTTGAAAAACGGGAATTTTTTGAGAAAAAAGTGTTTACAAAGTGAAAATCGTGTGCTAATATATAGCTGTAAGTTACGGAACGGTTACGGAAACATCCGAAACGGTTACGTTCCGTTAATAAACAATAATTTAATTTTTTTTATTGAAAGGGGTTCTTTAAATGTTTAAGTTTTTAAAGAGCAAAAAGGGTTTCACCCTCGTTGAATTAATGATCGTTGTTGTTATCATGGCTATCCTCGTAGCAGTTGCTGTTCCGATTTACTCAGCAGTTACAGCTAACTCAAGAAGAAAAACTTGCCAAGGTAACCAGAGAAACATCATCACTCAGATTTCTAACTCAGCTATGGGCGATCCTGATTTCTACGCATCAATCAAGCCAACAGATATGGCAGCTGGCGGTACAATCACAATTGTAACAAATGATACAGGCGATGCTATTGATACTATCACTCCAGCAGGTCTTCCTGGTACATTTGACGAAGATGCTTTCAGAGCACTCTTCCAGAAACAGCCATTCTGCCCAGAAGAAGGTAACACAATCACAGTTACTATCACTGGTGACGCTGACATGCCAGGTCAGCTTATCGTTGAGACAGCTTGCACAGGCGACGATCACACACTCGCTGAATAATTCTAACTGACTTAAACTAAACCTCTCGGGAAACCGAGAGGTTTTCTTTTTATAATATTTATATTCATGTGATTTTGAGTTAATAAAATATTGCTTTTAAGTTATTTCTGTGTTAATATATAATTAATATAGTATGAGGTGATATTATGTTCTTCAGACTTTTAAAAACAAAAAAAGGTTTTACTGTTGTTGAATTATTTACTGTTGTTTTAATACTGGGTATTTTAACAGCGGCTGCGGTGCCTATGTTTATTTCCGGCTATAAAAGTCAAGCACGTAAGGATTGTAAAAGCCAACGTACTGTTATAGAGGCACAGGTTGAAGAGGCAATGTACGGTATGTTTGATAATGGTACTATGCAGTACAAGCGCGATTCAGACGGTAAGCTTATTATACCTAAAACTGTTGCTATTAACTTTTCAAAGGTACAGGGTGACCATAAGGCAATATATGATGCTGATGATATTGAGGGTAACTCTGATGATGCTTACGACGGTAAAGAATGCTTTGTACTTATTGAAAGTCAGGATATACCGGGTAAAATCGCTTTTACTATGGGTGATTTAAGAGGCGGTTACAGGCCATCAAATCTTAAAGAATATGAAGAAGGCTTTGTTGGCGGATATTACCTTAAAAAGAAAAAGCTTGAAAACGTAGAGTTTTATAAATATCTTGCAAACCAAGAGATTCCTGTTTGTCCGTTTTCAGACCCCGACAACGATGAAATTTACTATTACTATATTTTTGAAGACGGTACAGTTATGTGTTCTTGTCCCGAATGTCATTAAGTTAGAGTTGGTATAAATATGAAATTAAACGATAATTTTATTTTAAAAACTATTGCAGGGTCACCGGTTGTTGTTCCTGTTGGTGAGGATGCGGCTCGTATAAAGGGTATGATTACCCTTAACGGTCCTGCAGAGGTTATATGGAAATGCCTTGAAGAAGGTAAAGAGTTTGATGATATTCTCGTAACACTTAAGTCAAGGTATGATGCTCCCGAAGAGCTTCTTAAAACTGACCTTACAAATTTTATTGAAAAAATGAAGGGCTTAAATATTTTGGAATAATGTTTTAAGCGATTTTATTAATATTTGATTTATATAAAGGATTCTATATGTCAACCAGATTAAATTTAGAGGCTTTTCTTCCGTTTATTGAAGAGGCCTTTTGTCGCAATACTACGTTTAAAATTCCTGTTACGGGAACGAGTATGAATCCGCTTCTTTATGAAAAACGTGATTTTGTTTTTGTAAAAAAGCCGTCTTTTCCACTTGAAATAGGGGATATACCGTTGTACAGACGCGCTGATGGGCATTTTGTTTTGCACAGAATTGTTGCAAAGAATGAAAATGGTTACGTTATGTGCGGTGATAATCAGTTTGTTCTTGAATACGGAATTAAGGATGAAAATATTATTGGTGTTGTTTGCAGTATGGTTATTGATGGCAAAACCGTTGATGTCAACGATAAAGAGTATCTGAAGCATAAAGAAGAGTATGTTAAAAATGTTGGTAAAAGGTATCCTTTAAGGCGTTTACGCTATAAATTTAGAGAGTTGTTCAGATGAAAGACGTTAATGTTACAAATCAAATAGTTTCTGTGGGTAGAATTATTACACAGGCAATAAAAGCAGATTTAGTAGGTAGTGAATTTTCATTACCTGCTGATGTTGATTTTAACAAACTTTATAATCTTTGTGAAATGCACAGGGTAACGCCGATTATTGCAGGCTTTGTGCTCAAAAGTAATGCTCCTGAAGATATAAAGACTAAATTTAAAAAAGAGCTTTTTAAGGTTTCAATGCGCTATGAAACACAAATGAAGGAGAAAAAAGAGCTTTCTGAAGAGTTTACAAATAATAATATAGACCATTGCTTTTTGAAGGGCTATAAGCTTTCAAGATATTATAAAATTCCCGAAACAAGATTTATGCTTGATATGGA
>JAZUMM010000111.1:0-6985 GCA_045603625.1 Acutalibacteraceae bacterium
GATATTTTATTCAATAAATCATTACATTACAACGCTTCCGCCCAACATATTTCTGAATATGTTAAGGAGAATATTGAGGATTTTTTCAAAATAAAAGTTAAATGTATAACTGAATTCACTTCTGCCACCATCATGATGACCAAGGTTAGATTCCGGATTCTGAGCCAATTCATTAGCTGTGAGAAGATATGTTGAATATTCGCTTGTATTGCTTTCATCAAGTTCAATCACACGAGCACCTTGAATAAAGTCATTATAATATGAGTCATAAGTACAACCCGGAGCCATAATCAAATCGATACCTTCACAATTTGCGATAAATCCATTAACATGGTCATGACCGCAAACAACGCCGAGAACATCGCCGCCTTGCACCATTGCATCCCATTGACCGTCGTTACCATAACTTGGGCAACATCTTTCAAAAAGATACCCGTCATACTTTGTTATATCCGGAACAAAAGAAGAGATTGAGCCATCCTGGAAGTTCATTGTTGCCTCGCCAAGTTTAATTTCTGACGGAAGGAAAATCTTTTCACAAGGCTCCTGAGGAATAATGTGTTGGAAAACGATAGACGGAACAACTTCGCCACCGTTTGCAGCAGTCATTTCATCACGGGTATTGTTATACCATTCAATCTGGTCTTCACGTACCCAGTCGTATCCTAACCATTCACCATCTGATGTATAAACATAGTCGCCACAGTCGAACATCCAAAGATTAAATGCAGTTTTGGAACCGTCACTTGAAAGAATCGGAAGATTGTGAGTACCTGCACCGTGAATAGATGGGTCAGCATCATAGCCGAGGAAGCCCTCGTACTTCTGGTATTCCTCAACAATTTCTTCTCTTGTCATACCACCGGAGCTCTCCTGGTCGTGGTTACCTAAAACCATTGTATACGGAACACCTGCTTCAATACACGGAGCAAGCATTTGTGCATAAGTTCTTTTATCATCGTTATTAACGTTATCACCTGTAAAAACAACAAGGTCAGGCTCTGAAGCACGGATTGCTTCTTCCATAAAGAAAACCATATCTGCCTGTAAAGGATAATCTGTCTGAACGTCAGCAAGAACAAGAATTTTAAATTTACCGTTCTCATCAAATTTAAGAGTTGTACCTGAGCCGTTTGCTGCAAAGCTTACGCTGGCAAGAGAGAAAACAAGCACAAGAGATAACATAACTGCTAAAAGTTTTTTCATAAAAACCCCTCTTTGATTAACAAAATTTGTAAACTATATTATATACTTATAAATTTATTTTGTCAAATTATTTACAAGCTCTTTGAAATGTCTGCCTTTTTCTTCAAAGTTTTTATAATAATTATAACTTGCGGCAGCAGGAGAAAACAAGCTGACTTTACCCTTTTGTGTAACCTTATCACAATTCAAAACCGCATCCTGCATATCCTTTGCGCAAATCATATTTTTATTGCAGCCCTTAGCCTTAAGCTCTGCAATAATACTGTGACCCGTTTCGGGAAGCCCCACAAGATTATTAATTGAGCAATTCAAAAGGAAAGATATAAAATCCTTATAATCTATACCTCTGTCAAGACCGCCGAAAACAAGCGTATCTACATTACCGAGCGCTTTGACCGCACCCATAACTGCAGTAGGAATTGTGGCAATACTGTCGTTATAATACGAAACACCGTTTATTACACCAACAAATTCCATTCTGTGTTCAATACCGCCAAAGGTTTTAATCGCCTGTCTTACGGCATCATCACTTACACCAAAAATTCTCGCAGCAGCTAACGCATAAGCTATATCCTGCCTGTTGTGTTCACCCTTAAGGTGCTCTGTTGAACGCCACAGCTCGTTAACAAAAGCATCTTCTTTAGCATAAGTAAACGTAACTGCTTTGCCGTTACCTTCAGGAATAACCTTATCCCAATCAACAACACCTGTAAGATCCTGCTCAGGATTATAAATTACAGTATCGCCACTCTTTTGAAAACGGGCGATGTTAAGCTTTGCATTCACGTAACCCTCGTAGCCTGTTTTATAATGGTCAAGATGCTCCTGATAAATATTTACAAGCACCGCAACGTGCGGACTGGCAGTTGTAAATTCAAGCTGATGAGACGACATTTCAATAACCGCCACAAGACTTTCGTCTTCATCTGCTTTTTCAAATACAGGTACACCAATATTCCCTATAAGGCAAGTATTTACACCGCCTGCCTTTAACATCTCATATATAAGTGTAGACGTTGTGGTTTTGCCCTTTGAACCTGTTACACCGACAACTGTTGGCTTTGAAAAGCGAAGAAACATATCGGTCTGACAAGTAATTTCTGTGGTTTCAGGGTACATATTATCATCTAAAAAAGCAATACCCGGACTTTTAAAAACAATATCATAATCCCCAAGACACTCAAGATAATTTTCACCATATACGATTGATACGTTATTGTCTTCAATAACGGGTTTATTCATATCACCTATTGTCAGATGCTTTTCAGGTAAATGCTTTCTTATATAATTATAAGTTGACTTGCCTTCTCTACCGAAACCAAGTATAAGAATTTTTTTCTCTTTAATATACTCAATTATCTGAGACAAATTATTCATCTCCATTTACTGCAAATGCATAGTTATTTTTGCCACTCTTTTTAACGCTGTACATTGCCTTATCTGCCTTTTCATAAAGCTCTGCATAGGTTGAACCGTGTTCATTGAACAGAGCAATGCCCACGCTACATGTAATTTCCTTATCAGGCAGGCTTTCAAGCTTAATGCTTCTGCATATTTTAAGCACATCCTGAGCAAACTTTTCTGCCCTTTCCTTCATTGCGATGCTGTCAAGACCTGTACCGTCAATATAAAGAACAAATTCTTCGCCACCGACTCTGCCCAGAGTATTATTTGCACCGAATCTTATGGACAATTTACTTGTAAACTGCTTAAGAAAGCTATCACCCTCATGATGACCATATGTATCGTTAAGCTTTTTAAAATCATCAATGTCAAGGAAAAGCAACGCGCCTTTTTCATTAGTATTCTCTTTAAGTATCTCTGAAACCTTAAGACTTGTGGAAATTTTATTAAGAAAGCCTGTAAGCTGATCTGTTTCTGCCTGTGAAATAAGCCTGGTTTTTTCTTTCTTTTCCTTATCAACGTCAGTAAGTGTGCCAATGAATTTTGTAGCATTTCCGCCATCGTCATATATAACCGCAAATTTAATTCTGTGCCACACTCCATCGCCACGATTATTGATAATACGAGCATCAAAAACATTGATTTTTTTACCCGACAAAGCATTACTCAACGCTTCAATAAAGCTGGGCACATCTCTGTGGTCAATAATATCACCGTATGTAAGATTTTCAATGGCATTTTCTATACGTGTTCTGGATTTTGAACCTCTGATGTTTTTTGCAGAGCATTCAAAAACATCATCCACAACATCGTAGCTGAAAAGAATATTATCAGACAATTCCTCAACAATTTCGTAACGTTCTTTTTCCTGTTCAATCTGCATCTGCAACATTTTCATATCTGTAATATCTGTGATATTGCAAATAAAAACCAAATCCTCTAAGGTAGTATTTCTCGGCTTACGTGTAGAAATAAGCGCCCACGCTTTTTCGCCACCTTTTTTGTTAATGCGCATTTCAAAGCGCAAAACCTCGCCCGGTTCATAATGAGTATTGATTTTTGAAACAATATCAATAAAATCTGCCTGATTAAAAAGATTCATACGCACATCTGCAGAAAGCTCCTCGTACTCATCTCTTGTGTAACCAAAAACATCAAAAAAAGCATCGTTAGTATAATCAAGACGTACACCGTCCGGATGAGGAGAAACAATTGCAATACCTGTTACAGCATCTCTGAGAACAGTTTCCAATGATTCTCTTGATAAATCCTTTTCGTAATCGCCACCAAGTCTTCTCATAACGAACCTCCGTTAATTACAGAATAAATCATTTTATACTATAACATAAATTAACAACTATAACAAGGATTTTTCAAAAACACTTGAATAAATACGCCTTATTGTATATAATTTATTATGAGTAAATATGTATTATAATTATTACTCAAAAATATATTTTCAGCGGAGTCACTTATGTTAGAATTAAAAAACATTTCATTTAACGTTGCCGATGAAAAAGGCGAAAAAGACATCATAAAGGATGTATCGCTCACTTTAGATGACGGCAAATTTATTGTTATAACAGGTCCGAACGGTGGCGGTAAATCTACCCTTGCAAAGCTTATTATGGGTATTGAAAAACCGACAGGCGGGCAGATTTTGTGGAACGGACAAGATATTACAAATATGTCTATTACAGAAAGGGCAAAGCTTGGTATAGGTTATGCTTTTCAGCATCCTCCGAGATTCAAAGGCTTATCTGTGCGTGACCTTTTAAGCATCGCTCATGGCAGTGATTTGCCGGAGGACCAATGTTGCGCTTACCTTACTCAGGTTGGTCTTTGCTCAAAGGACTATCTTAACCGTCAGGTAGACAATTCACTTTCAGGCGGCGAAATCAAAAGAATAGAAATCGCAACGCTTATGGCTCAGAATTTAAAGCTTGCCATTTACGATGAGCCTGAAGCAGGAATTGACCTTTGGAGCTTTAATATGCTTGTTGACAGCTTCAAAAGCATTTCTAAAACACGTAAGGAAAGCATGATTATTATTTCTCATCAGGAAAGAATAATGAAAATTGCAGATGAAATTGCTATTATAGCTGACGGATACGTAAAAAAGATTGGTCCTCAGGAAGAAGTCTTTCCTGCTCTTATGGAAGAATTCAACAACACTTGCACATTCAGATAAGGTAGATAATTATGGATAAAATAGAACGCAGTATGCTTGAGGCGGTTGCAGACCTTCACGGCACACCTCAAGGCGCATACAATATCAGAAAAAACGGTGAAGGCATAGAAAGGCGCTCCAGCGCAAATATTTTAATTGAACCTAAAACAGACAAGCCCGGCATTGACATCACTGTAAAGCCCGGAACAAAAAACGAAAGTGTTCATATACCGGTTATTATTACACAGACAGGTGTAGATGACCTTACCTACAACGATTTTTATATTGGTGACGACTCCGATGTTGTTATTGTTGCAGGCTGCGGTATACACAACTCAGGTGACAAAAAAAGCGAGCACGACGGTATACACCGCTTCTTTATAGGCAAAAACGCGCGTATTAAATACGTAGAAAAGCATTATGGCGAGGGCGATGGCTCAGGTGAAAGAATCCTCAACCCCAAAACAGAGATTTTTATGGATGAAAACTCATATTGTGAAATGGAATCCGTGCAAATCAAGGGTGTTGACTCAACAAAAAGGGATACTGTTGCAAAGCTTCAGAAAGGTGCAAGCCTTGTTATTCTTGAAAAATTAATGACTCACGGCAACCAGATTGCACATTCCGATATGGTAATTGAGCTTAACGGCGAAAATGCTTCAGCGCAAATCATTTCCCGTTCTGTTGCAAAGGATAATTCCGAACAAGTTTTTTATCCTCGTGCAGTCGGCAATGAAAAATGCCGTGCTCACGTTCAATGCGACTCCATAATTATGGATAACGCAAAAATACGTTCAATACCTGAAATTGCCGCTAACCATTGTGATGCAAACATTGTGCACGAGGCAGCAATCGGCAGAATTAACAACGACCAACTTCTCAAATTACAAACAATGGGAAAAACCGAAGAAGAAGCAGAAGAAATTATCATTAACTGCTTCCTTAAATAAGAGTCTGGAGTGATTATTTTGGCTAAAAGAGTTTTGGCATTTGACTTTGGCGCTTCAAGCGGTAGAGCAATTATAGGCGAATTTGACGGAGAAAAAATATCTCTTCGTGAAATACATCGTTTTTCAAACGACCCTGTTTCAATAAACGGCACAGTTTACTGGGACGTTCAAAGACTTTTCTTTGAAATTAAACAAGGCATTTTAAAAGCGAAAGAGGACGGAGGCTTTGACTCCATCGGTATTGATACATGGGGCGTTGACTTTGGTCTTTTAAGAAAAGACGGTACCCTTATTGAAAATCCTGTTCACTACCGCGACAAAAGAAACGACGGTATGGTTAAAAAGAGCAAGGAATATATGTCTCACGAAAGAATGTATGATATTACAGGCATACAGTTTATGGATTTCAACACTATTTTCCAGCTTCTTTCACTTAAAGAAAATCGTCCTTATATTCTTGAAGAAACAGACAAGCTTCTTTTTATGCCTGACTTACTTGCTTATATGCTCACAGGCGTAAAATCAACAGAATACTCCATTGCAACCACATCGCAAATGGTTGACCTTCAGACAAATGACTGGTCTGATGAAATTCTTGACACCTTCGGCATTAATAAAAATATATTAACCGATATTGTTGCCACAGGTACTGTTATCGGTCAGCTCAGTGACGATATCTGCGAGGAACTTGGTGTTCCGAAGGCAGACGTTATAAGCGTTGCTTCACACGATACACAAAGTGCAATTTCTGCGGCTCCTTGTGAATATGAGGATTTTGCATTTATCAGCTGTGGCACATGGTCACTTTTCGGCACAGAGGTCAAGGACCCTATTATAAACGAAGCAAGCAAAAAGCTTAACGTAACTAACGAAGGTGGTTACGATTACACAACTGCTTTTCTTAAAAATATTTGCGGTCTCTGGCTTATACAGGAAAGCAGACGCCAATGGATTCGCGAAGGCACAGAATATTCTTACGCTGAGCTTGAAAAATTAGCACTACAATGCGAACCCTTCAAATGCTTTATTGACCCTGATGCACCTGAATTTGCAGTTATGGGCAATATACCTAAAAGAGTACAGGAATACTGTAAAAAAACAAACCAATACGTTCCGCAGACAGTCTGGGAAATTATGCTCTGTATATACGAAAGTCTTGCACTTAAATAGCGACTTACCTTTGCCGGTATTATGGAATGCACCGGCAAAACCTACGTCCGCATTCACGTTATGGGTGGCGGTACAAAGGATAAGC
>JAZUMM010000112.1:0-18465 GCA_045603625.1 Acutalibacteraceae bacterium
CTTCGACCTAAAAGCGAAAGATTTTTATTGGATTTTTGGTGTTGAGGGCGAAGATAGGCTGACGCCTTTCAAGACCGAAACACCGAAAAGGCTTGAAAATACTTGCTTTTAGGCAGGTTCGGATAACTCATTTCACCCTAAAGTACATATAAAAACGGCACTTAATCATACCATTATATAATTTTCTGCTTTTATCTGCTTTTCTGCCAAAGCAATTTTCAAATTCTTCATCAGGGGTAATTACATAATAACTCCAACCGTGCTGCGGTGTAAATACCTCGCCCATTGTTTTGTAAATAGCCTCTGCCTCTTGCAAATCAAGAAGCCTTTCGCCGTAAGGCGGATTACAAACAACGGTACCTCTTTCGCTGTAACGTTTAAAGTCCTTAATATCTCTTTTTTCAAAATGAAGCTTTTTACCGATTGGCAGACGCGACGCATTTTCAGTAGCAATTTTAATTGCAGCAGGGTCAATATCTGAGCCAAAGCCCTGAAAATCTGTATCTATTTTTTCAAGACTACGGGCTCTTTCCTTTTCCTCTGCCCATATATTTTTAGGAAGAACATCAAATCGTTCTGCCGAAAAATGCCTGTTAAGACCGGGTGCAATATTATGTGCATACAAAGCACCCTCAAGAAGAAGTGTACCACTACCGCACATTGGGTCATAAAGTGTATGATAATGCCTTACCTTTGCAAGAGCACACAAGGATGCTGCCAAGGTTTCCTTAATGGGAGCACCGTTTTGTGAAAGTCGGTAGCCACGCTTATGAAGACCTGCACCTGTTGTATCTATAAGAAGAGTTGCCTTATCATTCATAATTGAAAACTGAATCTGATGAACAGGGCCGGTTTCTGTAAACCAGGAAATACCGTACTTGGATTTAAGCCTTTCAACAACTGCCTTTTTTATAATTGCCTGACAGTCACTTACGCTGAAAAGCTGTGATTTAAGTGAATAGCCTTTAACAGGGAAAGCATCTTCTTTGCCTATCCATTGTTCCCAGGGCAAATTTTTAACACCTTGAAAAAGCTCCTCAAAGGACTTTGCCTCAAAGGTACCCATAAGTATTTGCACACGTTCTGCAAAATGCGAACAGATGTTAACACGTGCCAATATATTTTCATCGCCCGAAAACAGAACTCTTCCGTTTTCTGCCGCTACGTTTTCCGCACCGAGAAAACGCAGCTCATCAGCAATAAGCCCTTCAACGCCTAAAAGACTGGGTATGCAAAAATCTATTTTCATTAACGTTCCTCCATAGTGAACCAGAAGGTTACACCATTCTCTTTATTTTCAAAACCGCAATCACAACCGTGACTATCCACAATTGTTTTTACAATAGAAAGCCCTAAACCAAAACGACCTTCTTTGCGGGAATGGGCTTTATCTGCCCTGTAAAAAGAAGTAAAAATACCTTCTTTATCTTTATCATCAACAAAACTACCCGTATTAAAAACGTTTACCCTTACATAACCGTTCTGAGATTGAGTAGAGATTTCAATTATTTTTTCACCTTGTGCGTGACTGCAAGCATTAAGAACAATGTTTGAAAGTACAGTTGTCATCTGATTCTTGTCACCCAAAACAACTGCATCGGTAATATTTGTTTTTACCGTTATTTTCTTTTCGCTGAATATAGGTGACGCAGTTTGTAAAAAGTCTTCTATATATTTTTTTACACTGAACTCTTCTTTTTCAGTTTGCTTTGTACCTGAAGAATACAAGGATTGCTCAAGCATATTAATAACAAGCTCATTCATTTTATCGGCTTCGTTAATAATTATATCACAATACTCAGTTGATGTATTATCATTTTCATTAACATTCATCTTTAACCCCTCAGCATATCCGCGAATAATTGCAATGGGAGTTTTTAATTCGTGAGAAGCGGAGGATACAAAATCCTGCCTCATTTTTTCAAGTCGGCGTTCCTTTTCAATATCCTCTTCCAATTGAGCATTCTTTTCCCTCAGCTCTGTTAATGCTTTATCAAGAGATTCGGAAACAGTATTAATGTTTTTTGCAAGAGTGCCGATTTCATCTTTTCTGTCAATATCTGTTTTTGCAGAAAAATCAAGCTTTGCAATTTTTTTCATAACGTTATTCATCTGAATAAGCGGTTTTGTAAATCTTCTTGAAAAGTCATAAATAATCACAAGCGCCAGAATTAAAGCAAAAACTGTAATTGCCGTTGTAACGGTTGTGGCAAGTGAAGCATTTTCCTGAATCGGATTTATTTCCGTAGAAATTTCTATATGATAACCGTTTTCAAAGCTTTTGCCGTAAAGGATATACTGTGTTGTACTGCCATCAGCACAAACCACGTTAAAATAACTGCCGTCCTCATTATTTTTACGACTTATAATATTAATTCTGTTACCGGATAAATATGATGATTTTGCCTCATATAAATAATTATCAACCTCATCATATAAATCTATATTTACATTGTAATTTGCTTCCATTTCAGCGAGCACAAAGTAATAGTTGCCGTTTACCTGCTCAACCTCATCTGCAATAGCCCTCATATTTCTTTCCACGTTCCATATATAAACGCCCTCAAGAAGCTGAGAGTTTACGAAAGCAATACCAATAAGGCAAACCGCCATAATTGCGCCTACTTCAAGGAAGAATTTGGCTCTGATACCAAGTTTTTTTCTTTTCATTTTCTTTCCCTTTTCAGAAATATTCTGACAATTATTCACCTAATCTGTAGCCTGTGCCATACACAGTCACAAGATTTTTTGTTCCCCATTCACCTAGCTTTGTGCGAATACGTGCAATGTGCGAATCCACCGTTCTTAACTCACCGTCAAATTCATCTCCCCAGATTTTTCTGAGTATTTTTTCACGAGAGTAAACTCTGCCGGGTGACTTAACAAACATTCTTAAAATTTCATATTCCTTTAAAGTGAACTCAACAAGCTCACCGTTAAGGCGTACCTCGTATGAAACATTATTAACCTCAAGTCCCTCATATTCAAGAACCCAATCACTTTCAGGCTTTGTAGGAGCCTGAACCGCGCCACGTTGTAAAAGAGTGTTTACCCTTCTTGTTAATATGGCAAGGGAAAAGGGCTTTGTTACATAATCATCTGCGCCGTTTTCAAAGCCTGTTATCTGGTCAAAATCCTGAGAGCGAGCAGAAACAAGCATTACAGGCACACCACTTGTTTCGCGAATTTTACGGCAAACATCCCAACCGTTTATTTCAGGCATCATAATATCAAGCATACAAAGGTTAATATCCTTATGCTTTCTGAAAAGCGAAAGCGCCTGTAAGCCATCCTCTGCCTCAAGAACCTCGTGCCCTTCCTTTACAAGACAGTCACTTATTAATTTTCTGATAAGTTGTTCATCATCTGCAACAAGAATTTTTGCCATAAAAATACCTCATTTACTTATTAAACGGACATACCTTCATACAAATTCCGCACACAACACCTCTGCCGATGTGGTGAAACTGCTTTTTCATATATTCACTGCAAACTGCAGGACTGAAAATTTCTTCCCTTTTAATGCCTGCTTCAAAATCCTTACCTGTTATTGCTCCTGACGGACACGCCTTTACACAAGCATTACAGCCTGTACAAAGCCTTTTCTCCAAAGGCCCGTCACCCTGCAACGGACAATCGGTAAATATTGTGCCCAGACGTACCCTTGTGCCATACTTTTTATGTATAAACAAAGAGTTTTTGCCAATATCGCCAAGACCTGCAAGGCGTGCCGCCTCTTTATGACTATACCTGCCGTTATACGGAGTACCGGGCATACTTTGTGATGCGGCAACAGTTATATACTTATAGCCTTTTTCCTGCAAGAACAAGCCTGCCTCCAGAAGACATTTATCAATAAAGGTGTTTACTGTTCTGTAATGGTTAAAATACGTTGGTGTAGGACAATCGCTGATTTCATCTACAATAGCATCGGAAAGCCTTACAACTATGCTGATTGCATATTTCAGCTCACCTGTATCTGCATCGTCAGTCACACAAAAGCCTACGTCGCTTACACCTTTAGAAAGAAGAAGCTCTTTCAATTCCTGTTCATACATTTTTTACCCTCATTTTTTCCATACAGCTAAGAACCTTAAAGTTCATTTGTTGACATTCCGCAAGGAAATCATCTGATGGATTTTTAATAAATCTCACGGCAGACATTGCTTCGTTACCCATATGGAATTTTTTATCTATATCAGGAACCATCTCTTCCTTGTTCCCTTGATTATCATAAAAAGAAATGTTATCTGTTTGAGAAATACTGCCTATGGCAATAGTTCCCTTATCGCCAAAAATCTGTGAAACGCCTCTGCTCTGACCGATTTTTGAATAAGTTATTGTAACAAGCTTATCGCTATACTTGAAAAAAGCTGCACCACAACCGTCTGCACCGGTAGAAAGAAAATGCTGAGACGGAATAATTTCATCAGGCACACCAAACAAATCTATTGCAGGATAAACGCAGTATATTCCTAAATCGTTAAGGGCGCCCGTTTTCATTTCAGGATTAAAAATATTTGGTAGCTCGCCATTGACAAGCGCTTTGTATTTTGAAGAAAGCTGCGAAAAATCAAAGGTTGCAGTGCGGATATTACCCAGCTCCTTAACCTTTTTTTGCAAAACACTTCTTGCAGGTGAATGCATATACATAATTGCTTCAAAATACACAAGAGCTTTACTGCGAGCCAAATCACACAAGCTTTTAAATTCACTTGCAGTAACAGTTATAGGCTTTTCGCATATTACATGCTTACCGTTTTCAAGAAGGAGCTTGCATTGTTCATAATGAAAAGCGTTGGGAGATGCAACGTAAACTAAATCAGTATCGCTTTCTGCCAACTGTGAAAGAGATGAAAAAGTTCTTTTTGCACCTGTTTCGTTTTTAAAAGCCTCGCCCTTTTCCTGAGAGCGTGAATATACACCGTCAAGAATTAATTCACGGCAAAGGCCTGCACCCTCTATAAAGGATTTTGTAATCCACGACGTGCCTATTACAGAGTATTTTATCATTTGTTATTACCTCTTAAAAAATCTATAACAGTTTTTTTAGAAATGTTTTTTGCAGCAAAGCTTAAAGTTTGTGAAAGCCTTGTGTGCGGAAGAATATTCCACTCACTTTCAGCTGCAGCGGTAATTCCCATTTCATTAAGGACCTCACAGAAAAATTGCGATGTTTTTAAAAATGATGCAAAATCTTTATTTTTGTTACCGTTCCATGCAATTTCACTTACGGCAAACCAACGCGGAAAACATAATTTTTGCATAGCCTCGGAGGTTACCACAAACTCTGTCCAGATAGGACTTTCAATACCCACAACTGATGCTTTGCCCAAATCTGTAAAGCCCTTGATTTTTTCTGTATTAAATACATAAATATCTCTTAAAGAGTGCATACCATACGGATAATCCACATAAAACGGCGCAAAATTTTCAAGAATTACAGGACCACCACTATTTGCCCAGTTATAAATTGCATCTGTTTTATCGCTCCACCAAGCAACAGTAATATTATCTTTTTCAACATTACCGCCTCTTATGGCTTCGTTCCAACAAATAACCTTTTTGCCTTTTTTCTTTAAATAAAAACTGATATCTGAGGTAAATTTGCCTTGTAATTCCTCCATAGTTTTAAATCCAAGCTCCTCGCGCCTTGCCTGACAAACAGGACACTCATTCCAATTGCGTTTTGGAACCTCATCTCCGCCTATGTGTATGTATTCACCCGGAAAAATTTCGCAAATTTCATCAAAAATACGGCAAACAACCTCAAAGGTCTGAGCTTTACCGACGCACAAAACATCCGGAAAAATACCGGCACTACCCTTTACCTCAACCGCTTCACCTTTACAGGAAAGCTCAGGCATTGCACAAAGAAGAGCACTTGTGTGACCGGGAACATCAAACTCAGGTATAACCTCAATAAAACGTTCTTTGCAATATTCAACAATTTCCTTTAATTCTGCCTTTGTATAAAAACCGCCGTAATCCTCCTCATCATCGTGACTTTTGCCAAAATGTGAGCCGTGACGTACTGAACCTACGGCTGTTACCTCAGGGTAAGAATCAAGCTCGATTCTGAAGCCTTGGTCATCGGTAAGATGAAAATGAAATTTATTAAATTTAAAATATGCCGCCGCGTCAATCATCTTTTTTAATTCATCAACACAAAAGAAATGACGACTGCAGTCAATCATAAAACCACGATAATAAAACTCGGGCTCATCGTAAATATATATGTAAGGCAGGCAACCTCTGT
The DNA here is from genome assembly GCA_045603625.1 of Acutalibacteraceae bacterium. Taxonomy (GTDB): domain Bacteria; phylum Bacillota; class Clostridia; order Oscillospirales; family Acutalibacteraceae; genus DTU089. Next base: position 6,260 of record JAZUMM010000112.1, read on the forward strand.
AATTTTTCTTTAACTGGTTAAGAGTTACCTGAGCATAATAAACGCCCTTTTCATCTGCCGCTTCAATATGCACGCCCTTTTCATCAATTTCAATTCTGTAGCTTTCTTTTTGAGAAAGGAGCGGTGTAACCTTTGATTCAACAAAAGGCTCCGAACCAACATTGAATTTATAAAAACCTTTTTTCAATTCAACTTTTTTTGGTTGCGGACATAAAAACATAACACTACACCACCTTAATATATATATTTGTATTATACTATATATATTGATACAATTGCAAGTATTTGAATTACTCTAAAATATATGATATACTATGTTACACAAATCATTTCAGGAGAAATAAAATGAAAAAATCTTTTTGCGTTTTAATTTGTGTTGTTACACTTTTTTCTTTATGCGCCTGCAGTACTGAAATTACTATAGAAAATGAAACAACAACACAACAAACAGAAGCCACCACACAAGCTGTAACCTTACCTGTAACCACAACAAATATAATCACAACTGAAGAAACAGACGTTGTTTTTTCTGAAACAGTTTCTGCTACGGTGCCGCCTGTTACACTTGCCCCTGTGCCAACTGCAGAAAAAACCACACCGCCTGTAACGGAACAACCAAAGACCACCGAGCCACAAACAACACAAGCTACCATAACCGTTACTAAAACAGGTGAAATGGCTTTTTCAGATGACCCTGACAACAGATACATAAAAGCAATTGCTTCAAAATACAACGTATCGGCAAGTACATTGGTCGCTTTATATACAATACCTGAAAACGACAGTAACATTGTTCTGGAATTTGACGGCACAAAAAATGCCGACGGCTCGTTGAAACGAAATAAAGATACACTTATTGCAATATATTCCATAAAGAAAAATCTTGAATCAAAAAGAGCAAGCGAAAACCCTGCCCTGAATGAGTATTCTTACGGTGAAATGAAAGTAATGTTCATTTCAACAACAAAATACATAATGCCCGAATTTGAGGAATTAAAATAAAAGAAGGATCTGACAATTGGCGACCGGCAGTTATTTAATTATACGTGCCTTACGGCACTATAACTCTCCACCATCGCAAGCGATGGTCCCCCTCTCTATTTGCTATGCAAACAGGGATGTAAAGTTGTCGCATAACTTTAATTCTTGCGAAGCTTGTAATTGCTAACGCAGTTCCGAAATCCCTAATTCCAAATTCCTAATTCAACAAAACAGGAGAGAAGCAAAGCTTCTCTCCTGTTTTTATATCATTTCAATTGTAGAAAAATCTGTTACCGGGAACGTAACCTTTTCGCCTGTTTTCTGACTTTTATAAATTGCAAGCACTAATTCTACTGCTCTTTTACCATCATAAAGGGTAACATAGGGTTGCCTGCTTTCGTTTATTGCATTTTTAAAATCAAGAAAAAGACTTGTGTGACCGTTGCCGTATACGTTAGGTGCTTTTTCTTCAATAAATCGTCTGTCGCTGTCGGCAGACTCTTCATCCTTAAACTGCCACACATCCACAGTAGAAGCACTCATACCACCAAGGCGTACCATACCGCCCTCACCAAAAACACATAAGGTTTCTTCTAAATTATCAATAGTATTTACTGTTCCTTCTATTGTTGCCACGGCGCCGTTTTTAAAATTAACAACCGCAACACCAATATCCTCTGCTTCTATGTACGGATGGAACTGATTACGAACAGAGCCATAAACGCTTTCAATTTCGTCGCCCATCATCCAACGTAAAAGATCTATACCGTGAATACATTGGTTCATAAGTGCACCACCGTCTAAAGCCCATTTGCCTCGCCAATCATCTTGCTTATAATAAGCCTCATTACGGCACCATCTTACGTGCATACTGCCGTGTGAAAGCTTACCGAAACGGTTATTTTCAACTGCTCTGCGCAATTCCTGAACAGCTATATTAAAGCGATTCTGGTGACATACACCAGCAATAACACCGCTTTTTTCTGCTTTTTCAATAACCCTGTTTGCCTCATCAATGCTCATTGCCATTGGCTTTTCTACAAGAAAATTAACGCCCTGCTCTGCACAGTACATAGCAATTTCACCGTGAGTTCCGCTTACTGTTGCAATACTTACAAAATCAAGTGCTTCCTTTGAGAGCATTTCTTTATAATCACTGTAAATTTTTACATCTGCGATATTATTATCCTGCGAAAATTTAACTGCTTTTTCATAATCTATATCGCAAATTGCAACAATTTCAAGGTCATTGAGCTTTGCAGCTTTTATGTGACTGGGGGCAACCCTGCCACAACCGATAATTGCATACTTCATAAAATCACACCCGTGAAAATCAGAATTTTCGCCAAACCATTTTATCTACAATGCCTGTGTAGCTTTGTATAATTTTAACTACCTTTGTAGAAACTGTTTCTTCAACATAATCAGGTACAGGTATGCCAAGGCAACCATCTTCGTTCATTGAAACAGCAGTTTCAACTGATTGAAGAAGAGATTTTTCATCAATGCCTGCAAGCACAAAACAACCTTTGTCAAGCGCTTCAGGACGTTCTGTTGATGTTCTTATGCACACCGCAGGGAACGGATTGCCGATTGATGTAAAAAAGCTTGACTCTTCAGGAAGAGTACCGCTATCAGAAATTACGGCAAAAGCGTTCATCTGAAGCTTATTGTAATCATGGAAGCCTAAAGGCTCGTGACGTATTACACGTTCGTCAAGCTTGAAGCCACTTTCCTCAAGACGCTTTTTTGAACGGGGATGACATGAATAAAGAATAGGCATATCATACTTTTCTGCAATTTTATTGATTGCAGTAAAAAGAGAAAGAAAATTCTTTTCTGTATCAATATTTTCTTCTCTGTGTGCAGAAAGGAGAATATATTTTTTCTTTTGAAGCTGTAATTTTTCAAGAATGTCTGATGCTTCAATCTCTTTGAGGTTTTCGTGAAGCACCTCTGCCATAGGTGAGCCTGTTACGTATGTACGTTCTTTAGGAAGACCGCAATCTGCAAGGTAGCGCCTTGCGTGCTCGCTGTATGCAAGGTTAACATCGGAAATAATATCCACAATACGTCTGTTTGTTTCTTCAGGAAGGCACTCATCCTTACAACGGTTGCCTGCTTCCATATGAAAAATCGGAATATGAAGACGTTTTGCAGGTATTGCAGAAAGGCAGGAATTTGTGTCACCTAAAACAAGAAGTGCATCAGGCTTAATCTGATTCATAAGCTTGTATGAACAATTAATAATGTTACCAACAGTTGCTCCCAAATCATCGCCAACTGCATCCATATAAACCTCCGGCTCCTGAAGCTTTAAATCCTTAAAGAAAACGCCGTTAAGGTTATAATCGTAATTCTGACCTGTATGTGCAAGTATACAGTCAAAATATTTACGGCACTTGTTAATTACCGCCGCAAGACGAATAATTTCAGGACGTGTACCCACAATTATAAGTAGCTTAAGCTTGCCGTTATTTTTAAAAGAAATATCTGAATAATCAAGTTTAATATCCATTATTCTACCACCTCAAAGAATGTATCGGGCTTTGAGCTGTCAAACTGCTCGTTAGCCCACATAACCGTAACCAGGTCCTCTGCTTCGGAAAGATTTATAATATTGTGAGTATAGCCCGGAAGCATATGCACAGCTTCAATTTTTTCGCCGCTGACTTCAAAATTCAAGACCTCATCGCTACCGATTTTGCGTTGTTGAATAAGTCCCTTGCCTGAAACAACAATAAAAAATTCCCATTTTGTATTGTGCCAATGCTGACCTTTTGTAATACCGGGCTTTGAAATATTAACGCTGATTTGTCCACATTTTTCTGTTTTTAAAAGCTCTGTGAAGCTTCCTCTGGGGTCAACGTTCATTTTTAACGGGAACAAAACCTTTTCCTCAGGCAAATATGAAAGATATGTTGAATATAGCTTTTTTGCAAAGGAATTAAAAGGTATTTCAGGCATCACAAGTGTTGACGGTTGATTTTTGAAGCTTTCAAGTAAATCAACAATTTCACCTAAGGTTACCTTATGTGTAACGGGGCAATAGCAAAATTCACCGTCTGAAGAATCTACAATATCAAGGCCATCATACTCGCAACGGTGTGCCTGTCCTTTTAAAATGTTGAACATTTCATCTACTAAATCGTCAATATAAAGTAATGTCAGCTCAATTGCCCTGTCATTTACCGTGATAGGTAAATCATTTGCAATATTATTACAGAAGGTTGCAACTGCACTATTGTAATTAGGTTTGCACCATTTACCAAATAAATTAGGAAAACGGAATATGTAAACAGGTGCGCCCGATTCTTCTGAATAACGGAAGAATAAATCTTCACCTGCTTTTTTGCTTTTACCGTAGTCGCCCTCTGCATATCTGCCCACAAGTGTTGCTTGCAAGGAGCTGGAGAGCATAACAGGACATTTGTTGCCGTATTTTTTTAAGCTCTCAAGAAGAGTAGAGGCAAAACCGAAGTTACCTTGCATAAACTCCTCTGTATTTTGCGGTCTGTTTACTCCTGCAAGGTTAAAAACAAAATCCGCCTGTTTACAGTAATCATCAAGAAGAGCAACGTCTGTATCTATATCGTACTCAAAAACAGTAATATCAGAGTCTATTCCCCTTGTTTTATCTTTACCGTCCTTCACATTATAAAGTGCCTGACAAAGATTTTTACCAACAAAACCTTTAGCACCTGTAACAAGAATTTTCATATAAATTATTTCTCCCAGGCAGCAAGCTCATCTCTGATTAACTGAAGAGAAAGAAGCTTCTCTTTAACTTGCTCAACGTTAAGAAGGTCTGTGTTATTTGAGTTAAACTCTGTAAGAGTGTTACGCTCTTTATCCCCATCTTTAAAATATTTATCATAGTTAAGACCACGGTTATCACAAGGCACACGGTAAAATGCACCCATATCAATTGCATTTGCACATTCTTCATTGGTAAGAAGTGTTTCGTACATTTTTTCGCCGTGACGGATACCGATAACCTTGATTTCTGTTTGCGGATTGAAAAGCTCTGTAACTGCCTTTGCAAGCACTTCAATAGTGCAAGCAGGAGCCTTTTGAACAAGTATATCACCTGAAACACCGTTTTCAAATGCAAAAAGAACAAGGTCAACAGCTTCATCAAGTGACATAATAAAACGTGTCATTGAAGGCTCGGTGATTGTAATCGGCTTGCCTTGTTTAATCTGGTCAATCCAAAGAGGAATAACGGAGCCTCTTGAACACATAACGTTACCGTAACGTGTGCAACAGATTTTTGTTTTTTCAGGAGACACTGTTCTGCTTTTTGCAACAATAACCTTTTCCATCATCGCTTTTGATGTACCCATAGCATTAACAGGGTAAGCTGCCTTATCTGTTGAAAGGCAAACAATATTTTTTACCCCTGCATCAATAGCGGCAGTAAGAACGTTTTCGGTACCGATAACGTTTGTTTTTACTGCTTCAATAGGGAAAAATTCGCAAGACGGAACTTGCTTAAGCGCTGCAGCATGGAAAATATAATCCACACCGTGCATAGCATTTTTTACGCTTGCCAAATCACGCACGTCGCCTATATAAAATTTGATTTTTTCGGCAGCATCAGGCATTTTTGCCTGAAACTCGTGACGCATATCATCCTGCTTTTTTTCATCACGTGAAAAAATGCGGATTTCACCAATATCTGTTTCAAGAAAGCGGTTAAGCACAGCGTTACCAAAAGAACCCGTACCGCCTGTAATCATAAGTGTTTTACCTGAAAATGATGACATATTTATTCCTCCGAATTTATCTTACCTTTTTAATGAATTTATTAAGAAAAGACATTATATCTTTTTTGAATATAAAGAAAGCAATTATTGTATTCGCAACAAAAAGTATACAGCTTATAAGCGTTGTCGCCTGTGTGTAAATTAGTGATGTAGCTATAATCCAGCAGCCACAGAAAAGTAATTCTTTTAAAGGAATTTTAAACTTAATTTTTCGGTTAAGAAGAAGAAACCTTATTACAATATTCACTACAAAACCTGAAAGGACCGCCATGTTTGCACCGTTTGCGCCAAATAACTTTATTAATGGTACAGAAGCCGTAACAGTAACAATGCCGGAAACAAATGTAGAAATTGAAATTACCTTTGTGCTTTTAATGGCATAGAAAATATTACCTATAAAAGCAGAATACCCGCTTGCCACCGCAACTACAAGAAACAATGGAACGTAATTAATTGCCTCTACATAATCGCCTTTAACAATAACCGGAAACAAAATTCTTAACACAGGCAAAGCAGCGCAAAGACACGTACTTAAAAACAACAAATATTTTTTACTTGCATTTGAGTACAGGGTAGAGCTTGCATTTTCGCTGCTTGCAGAAAAAGACATATCCTGCCATGCGTAAGTAAAACAAGTGGTTGCAAGAACAATTATTGTGCCAAATTTGTTGCCCACAGAAAAAATTCCGCTTGCAGAGTCGCCACAAAGAGCATTATATATAATTCTCGCCGAGCTATGAAGTACCCAATAAGCCGCTGTATTAAGACAAAGAGGAAAAGCATATTTAAAAATTTCTTTTGTAAGAACAGAATCTTTTTTTGCCTTCACAACCTTTTTTGTAATACCGAGTCTTAACACAAGATATACACTCTGTACAAGAGTACCACAAATACTTCCTATATAAAGAGCAGAATAATTCATATTTAATACTACTATAAGAAGTATATTTACCCCAAGACAAGTGGCAGTATTCAATATACCTGAAACGGCAAAATCTACATTTTTGCCAAGACCTCTTGCAAGAAAGCTGACATATGTGGCAAATGCCGTTGTAATACCCCAAATAATAACAAGGTGAAAATATTCTATACCGGCTACCAGTGTTACAATTCCACTAACAACAGAAAATACTAATGACGATATTGCAAAAATCAAAAAACTTGACTTAATCACAGTCATTTTGCCTGACTCATCATAATCATACATATATCTCAACATTGCTGACCAAATCTCAAAATACACGATACCGCTGACAAGAGATACATAAAGCGTTGCTATATCATAGGCACCAAAATCATGAGTAGGGATATATGTAGTATAAAGAGGTAGCAGAATAAAACTTAACAGCTTAGAAAAAATTGAACCTATAAGAAACAGTACGGAATTCTTCAAAAATGCACTGTTTGATTTTTCAGACACCTTTCACTTTCACTTCCTTAACAATCGAATAATTTTACGTTTAATGGTATTAATTATGCTTTTCTTTGTGACGCATTTTTTAAACATATCGCCACAAACATAATCAAAACCTTTTGTTTTATAGGCAGAAAAAAATTCTTCTCTAGCCTTTAAAGAATAATTATGCTTATATATTGAAAAATTAAAATCATCATTTACATTAACAAATTTAATTCTGTCTTTTATTTTATTTACTGCTTTTTCTCCCTCGGGAGTATTAACAATTATTAAGGAAATGCCTTTATCTTCATCTTCGCTTTTATTCACTGTCCAATAATCCGCAACGGTAATATGAGAAGCATGTGATTTATAACGTTGACATGAGTAACAAGATTTTCTTAATGAGTAATTGTTCAAAAAAAAATAATAATATGGTTGTTCGTTTGACGCTATACGTTGCTGTGTGCCGTCATCAAAACAAATATTAAGAGATAATTTGTGCCATCCCTCTTTTTTATCTCTGAAAAGAACATCCTTCACTTGCTTTTCGTTTTGCTTTTCATAATATGAAAGCATCTTTTCAAAAAAATCAACAGATGGTACACCGTGACAGAAGAAATCCACGGTAATAAGATTAGGATAGTTTTTACCCAAAAAGGACACTAAACCTTCGACCTGACATGGTGTTCCGCAAAAAAGTACGGTTTCCCCTTCATCAAGGTCACCTTTTACAGACAAGTAAACATCCGCAGTATTACTTTGTACATATTTTGAACGTGATAATTTTTCAAGAGATACAGCTTTACTGCTTGTATGACGCACTTGCTTCTTCTGTGCATCATAAGCTGCACCGTAAACAATTCCGCCCTGACTTATAATCTGTTTAGAAAGCTCAACAATGAAGCCACCCGAAGAACCTGATTCTCTAACAAATTCATCACAACTGTACCCTGCCGATATACTCATCGGCTCATTAACCTTTACGCCGTTTTCTGCAGGACACAAATTAAAACACTTTGAGCAATCAATACACTTTTTCAGGTCAACAGCAGGATAATAAAAACCCTCTTCATCTTTTTCACAAGTTATACAATTAACAGGGCAACTGTTTTTACACGCCATACAGCCTGTACAAATATTTTTAAAATCTGCAATTTTTGTTATGTTCAATGCTTTGCCTCCATAAAAATGTATATATCGTAAACTTTTTTAGTTTAAATTTAGCAATCCTGCAATGCTTTTTTTAAATAATTTTCACTTTCTGCCCTTTTTTCAACAAGTACTTTTTCTGCATAATCAAAAGACAATTCAAAAAGAGTGTTAAAATCACATTTTTCATTTTCCTCAATATATCTGTCCTGCAGTCTGAAAGTTTCAAGTATATTCTGCATTCTTGAATTCATATTTGCTGCAGCACTTTTAGAATGACGAGGAAAAATAAGAAACGGAGTTTTATATATAATTGAAAACGCGGTTGCATGAAACGAATCAGCACACACAATACTCGCGTTTTTTATGGCACCAAGAAACTCTGCAGGACCAATAGTAAAATCCGCCTTAAATTTAACCTCCGGCTTTGAAGGTGCTGTTACAATAGGAAGATTATATTTTTTAGATATTCCTTTAATGGTTTTATCCATTGTTTCAGACTTACCAAATTTATAACAAAAAATATACTTATCAGGTAAATTCTGTGGCTTTTTTGCAACCTTATCCCATTCTTTTGCAGTAAGCAACAATGTAGGGTCAAGCACAACCGGTACATCAATACCGCAACAATCCTTAATAATTTGTGCTCCTGATTTTTCTCTTATAGAAAGTGCGTGAAATTTAACAAGATAATCTTTCAAATCGCCTTTACAATCCTCGGGAATTTTATCTACACCCATACTCGGTGCATAAGCAATTCTTTTTTTACCTTCAGAAACAAAATCAAGAAAATATCCCGGATCATTCTTATTACCGTGAATTATAGGATTCCAAACCTGGTCACTACCGGTTACAAACATATCAAATGGCGGTGTGTTTTGTTTAAGATAATCGAAATCAACAAATTCCGCGTTATACATAGGCAAATTTTCTTTTACAAAGGCTGCAAAAATTCCGTTTACACTTCTGTGTGTAAGCTTGTTTATTAATAAATTTTTCTTTGCATATAAAGGCATCTCTGAATTAAACAGCGTGCTTTGTAATCTTTTTATAAGCGGTGCACCGTGATTCACATATTCACCTTGTACCTTATAGCGAATAATTTCAGGTTGATAGCCCATTGTAGTTAACTTTGTTGTCAGGGCATAAGCCTGCAAAACTGCACCGTAATTATCACCAAAAGACTGAGCCGATGTAAGAATTCCTATTGTACTTCCCATTTTTTCACCTTATTTTATTTACCGGATAAAGCTTCCTGCAAATATTTTTTTGATTTATTAATCAAATCACTGTAATCATTAATTGAAAAATAATTGATTTCCGCATCAAAATTTTCATCAAATGCCGTATTATTTTTAACTATTCTATGACTTAAACCACGCTTTTCAAGTAAATCCTCAATTCTTTCATTTGTATGCTCGTCAGGAAGAATAGTATAAAACTGTTTTTGAAACATAATAGAAAATGCAGTTGCATGAAATGAGGATGATAAAACAATTTCTGCATTTTTTATGTAGCTGAGAATTTCATCAGGTCCCAAATCCTTTAAATGTTCATCACAGGTACATTTTCTTTGAAAACCTGAGCAAAGAATAACCTTAAGGTTATATTTATTTTTAAGATAATTTATTGTTTCTTCAAGTAATTTTGAAGGAGTAACAAGGTACACAAGAAGATATTTTGGTTGGTTAACCGACACAAGAACCTTTTCGTAATCCTCACGCGGAAGAAGAAACACCGGGTCAACGACGTGAGTCGCTTTAAGCCCTTGACTTTCAAGAAGAGCTACAGAGCTACTTTCACGTACTGCAATATTGCTAAAATCTCTAATATCATCTGCCAGCTTTTTAAGTTCATCAGCAGGAAAATTCTTTTGACCCATGCTTGTAGCGTATGAAATTTTTTTGCCGTTTATATAATTTAATCTATATGCAGGGTCGTTGCCACTATCGTGAAAAACATTCCACAACTGGTCACCGCCGGCAATATACACATCTGCATTAAATTCTTCATTTTTTAATTCATCTACAGTTGTATACTTCTTTGGTGTAAGACAAAGATTACATTCTATAAACCTACGGAATTTTTTTGTTCGTACTTTATAATTTTTATAGTTAAGTAATCTACCAAGATAAGATTTTACATTACCTTTATTATAATAAGAGGGATTATAATCAATAACCTCTGTATCATCATATCCGCAATCTTTTAAATATTTACACAATCCGTAGCACTGAAAAACCGAACCAAAATTAGGTATGCCATGGATGGTAATAATTCTTATTTTCATAATTCACCCTAAAAATTTTTTCATAGTTTTCTTTAATCCCTTAGGTATATGCTTTTTTATAAAGGGAACAACGTGACTGTATTTACATTCGTTTTCTGCTGCCTTTTTGTAGCCCACTTCTTTAACCTTTTTATAAAAATCTTTTCGATTTTCAGGAATCGAATGACCTCCCACAAGGCGAGCGTTACCTTTTTGAGCTGTTTCCAAATCTGACTCAAATACATTAAGTCTGTCTTTTATACTATTAAAAAACTTTTCGCCCACATTTGTATTAACAAGAACAACCGATATACCGCCCTCATAGTCTTTTTCATCAAGGAAATCTGACGCATTCCAAAAATCTCCTATTGTAATATCGCCTACCCTTAACGGTGATGCATACTTGCACTCATAACAACTCAGTCTGCTAACACAGTTACGCATATAATAAAGATTATAATAACTATCTCTATACGGCGAAAAAGAAACGGACTTCCCCTTTTCAAAAAAAAGTGTCCCTTCAGAGCGCCATCCGTTACGCGCCTTATCCCTGAATTTTAATTCTGACAGCTTACCTTTTGACTCTTGAAAGGAATCAACAAACATTTTTAAAAGCTCAGGTGACGGCACGCCGTGACATACAAGGTCAACGGTCAATAAATTTTCATACGGCTTATTAAGAAATAACTTTAAACCTGCCACCTGACAAGGAGTTCCTGTAAAAAGAACAGCTTTATCATCATCAAGCATATTTTTAATTTGAGGAAAAACGTCTTTAACATCACTTTGAACATACTTAGAGCCCTGCATTTTTTCTACAACGGAATAATCTGTTGTGATAATATGCTCTGCCTTAATATCCTCTGTAAAAACACAACCCGCAACTGCACCGCCGGAAAAAATCACCTCACGTGCCAAAGCAGAAAAAACACCTCCCGAAGAGCTTTTTAACAGTTCTTCTTTTTGCTTATTCTGAACAGCGTACACACTCTTTGACTCGTTCTGACATTTTTCACTATGATAAGGGCAGCTTTTTTTACACAAACCACATTTAACACATTTTTCTTCATCTAAAACAGGATACAGAAAACCTTCATCATCAGGAATTACGGTTATTGCATTTTTAGGACAAATTTGCTCACACGCTCTACACCCGTAACATGCAATTTTCTGTTTTTTAGTAAGATAATCAGTCAAATTTATCATTCTCCAAAACTTCATTAATAAATGCTTCCGGCGTGTTTAAATACAAATCCTTTTTTATTAAATCAAAAGCAACACGCTTATTTACAGCTTCATCTAAAAACTCTGTTAACCTTTGCACGTTTTCTTGTGCACCGGTTTCTTCTTCAAGAATCAAAGCTAAAGGATACTTATTAAGATACTTTACAGACGGCTCATCTTTGATATCCTTTGTACTTATAACAGGCTTACCATAAGACATATACTCAAATATTTTACTTGGAACCATCGTTGGCAAACTGTTTCCAATATTTATCAAAATGTCCGCATCAGAAATTTTCTCAGCCACTTTGCCATGTTCCATAAAAGGACTAAAGATGAGCCTTTCTCCCATCTTTTCTTTTAAAGGAACAAAATCTTCCAGACAGTCAATATTCCCAACAAATTCACAAACAAT
>JAZUMM010000113.1:0-16080 GCA_045603625.1 Acutalibacteraceae bacterium
ATCAAATACTTTGCTGAACTTGCATAATTAAAGCTACAAGAAAACCGCAAGGCGAAAGCCTTGCGGTTATTTTTTTATTATTTACAAAGTAGATTTATACAAGCCAAAGGTTGTTTCAGCATAAATATCACTACAAAGAAATTGTGTTGCCCTTTCTTCTGTATACATAAGGGAAGATATAACAACGTCACCCTCACCTTTTTCTAAAGCAGAAAACATAGCAGTTACATCTTTAAAAATAACAAGCTCGGCTTTCACATCAAGATAATTGCACATTTCTTTTATAATATCATACTCAACACCAACAAGTGTACCGTTTTCGTTATAACTGAAGCGGTTATCAAATATAGGAGCACAAAGAATTGTCAGGCTTCCATCAGGCTCTGCGGTTGACTCCGCTGCATATGACTCGCCTTTTCTTTTTGCTTCATTAATACTTTCAAACACACCGTCATCCTTCATTTCTTTTATGACTTGATTGAAGCAGTACTGTAAATCATTATTATTTTTATTAAAATATGCACAATATTCTATTTTATATTCTGTATCCTGAACCCATTCAAGACTAACACTTGAAAGGTATTCATCTGTTATTTCATCACTACTGATTACTACGTAATCTGCAACACCGTTTTCTACAGAAATAACTGCGCTTTCACGTGAATCATACTCTAATAATTCACATCCGTTAGCCGAAGTATACTCCTGTGCCGCTAAGAAAGATGAAGCAGAATCCGTGCCGACAGCAACCTTTACCGTTGGTTCAATTACAACACCTGATTCTTCACTATCGCATGAAACAAGCGCCACAAGAAAAGCCACCACAAGTAAAACAGATACAAGCTTTTTACTCATAATCCCCCATACACAAAAACCGATTTCAAAAGAAATCGGTTTAAATTATTTTAATTTATTTTGTACCGAATATTCTATCGCCTGCATCACCAAGACCCGGAACAATATAACAATGGTCATTTAATTTTTCATCAAGAGATGCAAGGAAAATATCTACGTCAGGATGTGCCTTTGAAAGAGCATCAAGTCCTTCAGGAGCTGCAATTATACCCAAGAATTTAATATGCTTTGCACCACGTTTTTTAATCTGTGTGATTGCATCAATTGCAGAACCGCCTGTTGCAAGCATTGGGTCAACAACAAAAACATCTCTTTGTTCAATATCTGCAGGAAGCTTGCAATAATATTCAACAGGCTGAACTGTTTCAGGGTCACGATAAAGACCAATATGACCTACCTTTGCAGACGGAACAAGCGCCAACATACCCTCAACCATACCGAGACCTGCTCTGAGAATAGGAACAATTGCAAGCTTTTTACCTGAAAGAACCTTTGTTTTTGCCACACATATAGGTGTTGTTACTTCTATTTCTTCTAAAGGTAAATCCCTTGTTGCCTCGTAGCAGATAAGGTTAGCAATTTCAGAAATAAGAGCTCTGAATTCTTTAGAGCCTGTATTAACATCTCTGAGAATTGAAAGTTTATGTTGAATTAACGGATGGTCCATAATTAAAATTTTGCCCATTTATAAAACCCCTAACTATAATTAATATTTTTATTATAAAACCACAAAACCTGCTTGTCAACACGTAAAGTTTATAAGGTTTTCAGTAACTCAATTGCATTTGTAACATCTTTTGAAAAATCATCGGTATGTGCCTCTATTGAGCAAGTGTCACATCCGATTTTTTCTAAGGTTTTAAGAAATTCGCGATAAATATATATAACAGTTTCATTATCACTCTTACAAGGATACACTCTTTTTACAGGCTCGGCAATATGAGCATGCTTTACCATACCTTTTAAATCCATCATACCTGCAACAGAATCATTATTACCGTAAACGTGATACAAATCCGCTAAAGAAAAAACGTTATCGGCACCGCAAAGCTTTGCAACATCAACACCATCTTTCACAGTATGAATCATTGTTGTTTCACAAAACCTTAAAGGTTCAAGAACAATGATACAGCCTGCTTTTTCAGCCCTTGGTGACGCGTATTCTTTAAGAAAAACTGCAAGCTGTTCATAAGCTTTTTCTTTAGAAAAGTCATCAGAAAAGCTTCTCGCTTTACCTGAGCCCAAAACGATTTTTTGAACACCTAATTGTTGTGCACGGCAAAAGCCTTTATCAAGATACTCGGAAATAGCACCGTAATCAACGCAATCACCTACAAGATTCATATCACCCGGTATAAAGCTATTAGCCGCAAGACACGGTAAGCCTATTGACTCGACGTATGATTTACATTTACTAAACTTTTCTTCGTCAAAATTTGCAAGACAACCAAAGCCTGTTTCAAAATAATCAAGTCCTGCTTCTTTGGCAAGCTTTATTGCATCAAAATCGTCAAGCCCTCTACACACACCGAATTTCATACGCTTCCTCCTAAAGAATTTGCCAATAACTCTTCAGCATTTTTCAATTGAATATCTGTAATTTCGCCACCGCCGATAATTCTGGCAATTTCTTTTTTTCTGCCTTCAATATCAAGCAAGGTAACACTTGTATACGTTTTGCCGTCTGATGCGGCTTTTTTTATAAGATAATGGCTATCTGCATACGCCATTAACTGACTGAGATGTGTTACGCACAAAACCTGCTTACCAACAGAAACCTCTTTAAGCTTTGTGGCAACCTTCATAGCTGCTCTGCCACTTACACCTGAATCTATTTCATCAAAAATCATAGTTTCAACTTTATCTTTACTTGCCATAATTGTTTTTATAGCAAGCATAATTCTGGACAATTCACCGCCTGAGGCAATTTTAGCAAGCGGCTTGGGCACTTCGCCTAAGTTTGCAGAAATAAGAAATTCTGCAGTATCAATACCGTTTTCGCAAAGAGGCACATTTGTAAAATCAACCTTAAACTCAATATGCGGCATATCAAGAAACCTTAACTCATTACAAACCTTTTCAGAAAGCTCAATTGCTGTTTTTTTACGAATTTCTGAAAGCTTTGTTGCAATTTGCATTGCCTCTTCCTTGGTTTTTCTGAATTCTTCCTTAAAGGATTCCAGCTTTTCATCAGAAAACGAAATATCGTTTAATTCCTTTTTAGCGTTATCAAGGAAATTTAAAATATCCTCTTCTGTCTCGCCATACTTTTTACTTAAATTATGTAAAAGACTGAGTCGTGCTTCAACTTCCTCAAGCTCAGCCTGTGAAAATCCGTCTTCGTTAATATTTGAGCGGACTGTATCAACGATATCTTCTACATCATAATATATTTCAGAAAGTCTGTTTGAAAGATTTTCTAAATCCTTTGAAAAACCGCTGACAGAATTCAACTGGCGCATGGCACCTGACAAAAGCTCAACTGCACCTGTAAATGAATCCCCGCCCGACAATGCTTCATAAGCTCCGTAAAGACCACCTTGAATTTTTTCAAAATTCTGTAATTCTGTTCTGCGACTTTTTAAGGATTCTGTTTCACCAATAATTATTTCCGCTTTTTCAATTTCATCAATCTGGTAATTTAAAATATCAATTTTACGTGCTTTTTCTTCTTTATCACCTGAAAGACGTTTGATTTTTGTTTGCAAATCGAGAAGAGTGTTAAATTTTTCTTTATATTCACTTAACAGATTATCATCAGATGCTAAAGCATCTATATAACTGATATGATTTTCCGGGTCAAGAAGCTCCCTGTTATCCTGTTGACCGTGTATACTCATTAACTCCGAGCCTAATTCCCTTAATGCTGAAACGGTAACAAGAGAATTATTTACCTTACACACGTTTTTGTCAAAACCAATTGTTCTTGAAATAAGCAAGCTACCGTCATCATTTACAGGTAAACAAAGCTCCTTCAGCTTATCTTCCGCATTTTTATTTATGCAAGAAAACAACGCAGTAACCTGCGCCTGCGTTTCACCCGTGCGAATAAGTTCACGAGACGTACGAAAGCCTAATACTGCGTTAATAGAATCTAAAATTATTGATTTACCTGCGCCCGTTTCACCGCTAAGAACATTAAAGCCCCTTGAAAATTCAATCTCGGCGCTTTCAATTATGGCTATGTTCTTTATTTTTAAAACGGAAAGCATAACTTTTATCTCCCTATCATTCTGTTAAGTGCTTCTGCAACTCCATGTGCTTCATCTGAAGTTCTGCAAAGCATAAAAATTGTATCATCGCCTGCAATTGTGCCGACTACTTCATGAACATTCATTGCATCAATTGTGGCACAGGCAGCTCCTGCAAGACCCGGTGAGCATTTAATAACACAGATATTTCCTGCGTAATCCACCTTGGTCATTGCACTCTGAAAAAGAGCATCAAACATACCGGCATAGCCGTTATCCTTAACCTTTTCTACAGAATATTTATATATTCCGTTTGAGCCAAGAACCTTAATAAGCCTGAGCTCTTTAACATCTCTTGAAACAGTAGCCTGAGTAACATCACAGCCTCTGTCCCTGAGCATTACAAGAAGCTCATCCTGAGTACCGATATCATACTTTTCAATAAGCTCCAATATGAGTTTATGTCTTTTCTTTTTCATCGCTATGCCACCTATCCTGAAATTTTCTTATTAAGAATATCTATAAAAGTATCATTTTTTATTTTTATAAATGATGCATAATCATCTGAACGCTTTATAAAAACCTTTGCATTCTCCGGCACAGGCACGGCAGCCTGACCATCGCAGGATAAAATAGCCTCGCCACTATTATCGTGAACAAGCTCAAGACAAGATGCACCACCTAATACTATGGAGCGTGAAAAAACGCTGTGAGAGCAAACAGGCGTTAACAAAATACTTTCAACACAAGGGTCAACAACAGGACCGCCTGCAGATAAGGAATATGCCGTTGAGCCTGTTGGAGTTGAAACAATCGCACCATCAGCCATATACTCAATTAAAGGTGCGCCGTTGCAAAAAGCAGAAAGCTTCATAATACGTATGCTGCCACTACGGGAAACAACCGCATCGTTAATACAGCTTGAATGGTAAAGTGTATCGCCATTTTCATTAACAACACAAACATCTAACATCATACGTTTTTCTGTTACGTATTCATTAGAAATAACCTTGGAAAGAAGATTAATTTCGTTACCCTCCATACAAGCAAGGTAAGCAAGCTTACCTGCGTTTACACATAAAAGCGGTTTGTTATATTCAGTTGCTGTTTTGGCAGCGTTTATAAAAGAACCGTCGCCACCGACAGAGATAACAACATCTGCATTTTCAATACCATTGTAATCTTCATAAGAAACAAAATCATATGTACTGAAATCACTTTTCAATTCTACAGGCAACACTGCCTCGCAATGAAGATTTTTTATTTCTTGTAAAACTGCAGATGTAACAGAAAAAGCGTTTTCTCTGGTCATATTAGGAATTACATAAAACCTCAAACAAACACCTCATTTATCCAACACGTTATGAGAACGTTCAACAAGCTCTTTTGCAGTTGAAATCACTTCAGATGAATCCTGGGGAGAGTCACATTTTTTTATGTACATAAGGTACTCAATATTACCTTCAGGACCTTTAACAGGAGAATGCTCAAGCCCTAAAACAGAAAAGCTTTGTGAATTTGCAAATTCTGCTATTGTTTTAATAACATTTTCGTGTACCAATGGGTCCCTGACAACACCTTTTTTACCAACATTCTCGCGTCCCGCTTCAAACTGTGGTTTTATAAGGCATACTGCTTCACCCTCAGTTTTTAGTAACTGATACATTACAGGTAAAATAAGCTTAAGCGAAATAAAAGAAACGTCCACTGATGCAAAATCTATTTCTTCCGGCACCTGCTCTCTTGTAACGTAGCGGAAATTTGTACGTTCAAGATTAACAACTCTTTCATCACTACGAAGCTTCCAGGCAAGCTGACCGTAGCCTACATCAATCGAATAAACCTTGCTTGCTCCGTTTTGAAGCATACAATCAGTAAAACCACCGGTTGATGCTCCGATATCCATACAAACAAAACCATCAAGAGTAATAGGAAAGCTTTGCATTGCTTTTTCAAGCTTTAAGCCGCCACGACTTACATATTTTAACGTGGCACCCCTTACTTCTATTATATCGTCAGGCTTAATATCTCTGCCTGCTTTTATTTCCTTTTGGTCATTAACATAAACTATACCGGACATTATTAAAGCCTTCGCTTTTTCACGACTCTCTGCATAGCCTTGTTCAAATAAAACTATATCCAGCCTTTTTTTATCACTCATATTTTATCTTTTCTACCATTCCGTCGCAATCTAATTTATATTGTTTTAAAATAGAATCTGTTTTTCCCTGTTTTACAAAGCAATCAGGAAATGCAGTTAAATTAAACTCAGGTGACAACTTACATTTGAGCATATCACTTGCAAAGCTTTCACCAACACCACCTGTTTTTATACCCTCTTCAAACATAAACACTTTTTTTACATTACGGATATGATTCATTACCCCTTCAGGTACAGGAACGATTATGTTAAGTTTAATTAACTTGATTTTTATACCTTCAGCCTGAAGCTTTTGGTATGCTTTGTATGCCTCGCCGAAAAGCCTGCCATAAGTAACAAGCGCAATTTCTGCATTTTCATCGCCAAAAACGTCAAAGCTGTTACCTGAGCACACATAATTCTGCGGTAACTGAGGCTCACTACCTCTGGGATAACGGATTACACAAGGACCTTCACAATGATACAAAGCATTAACAAATGCATTATTAAGGTCTGCATAGCAAGACGGTGAATAAACCGTTATATTAGGAATACCGTTAAAGAAAGCTGTATCGTATATACCATTATGTGTTTCACCATCATCGCCTACAATACCTGCACGGTCAACAGCGATTATCATTTTACTTTGTTGCAAAGCACAATCGTGAAGAATCTGATCATAGCAACGTTGCAGGAATGTGGAATACACAACAAAGACAGGTACCATATTGCTTTTACTGATACCTAAAGCAAAAGGAATTGCATGCTCCTCTGCTATACCTACATCAAAAAACCTGTCAGGATATTCATCGGCAAATTTCTGAAGACCTGTACCTAAGGCCATTGCGGCGGTAATTGCGCAAATACGCTTATCCTTTGCCGCCTGATTGAACAAAAACTCCCCGAATTTTTCAGAGAAATTATCTTTTGCTTTTGGTAAATCACCTTCAACAACGTCAAAAGGAGAAACACCGTGAAAATCTGACGGATTATTCTCAGCTGGAGCGTAGCCCTTGCCTTTTATTGTGTTAACATGAACAAGCACGGGACCGTTTATTATTTTTGCACCTTCAAGAGCGTTGCAAAGCTGGGTCATATCGTGACCGTCGATAGGTCCCATATACGTAATACCCATATCCTCAAAGAAATTACTTTGATACATAAGGTTTTTAACATTCGTTTTTATTTTGAAAATGCCGTCTGCCATTTTTTTGCCAACAAGCGGTATTTTTGAAACGGCTTTTTCAGTTACTGCTTTAAGCTTATAATAGCCTGACCTGGAGCGCATTTTTGCAAGCCTTTTTGCCAGATAACCAACGTTTTTGGAAATAGACATTCCATTGTCGTTAAGAATAATTATAAGGCGGGCATTTTTCATTCTGCCTGCATTATTTAATGCTTCATAAACAAGTCCGCCTGTAAGCGCACCATCACCAATAACGGCAATTGCATAATCCTTTTTACCGTTAACCTGATTTGCTGCTGCAATGCCTAATGCAGTTGAAATTGAGACACTACTATGTCCGCTGTAAACAATATCATGTTCACTTTCATTAGGACGAGAGAAGCCTGAAATACCGTTCTCTTTACGAAGAGTATTGAACTCAGAATATCTGCCTGTAAGAAGCTTATGAGTATATACCTGGTGGCCCACATCCCAAATAATTTTATCATTGGGGGAATTAAAAACCTTGTGAATTGCTATTGTAAGCTCAACTGCACCTAAATTTGATGCAAGATGACCGCCATTTTCTGAAACGGTTGAGACAATAGTATCCCTGACCTCCTCTGCAAGCAAAGGAAGCTGCTTTTCATCAAGTTTTTTTAAATCTGCAGGTGAATTAATACCCTTTAAAATTTCGTGTTCCATATTAATAATCTCTTTTTGAAAGATATTGTGCGTATTCCTTCAATGCCTCGTTATTATCAAAGCTTTCAAGTTCCTTCATTGCTTCTTCGGTAAGCTGATCAACCATCTGTTGACACTTTTCAACTCCGAGAAGCGTAACATAAGTAGTTTTGCCGTTTTCTATATCGCTACCTGTTTGCTTGCCTAACTTTTCAAGTGAGCTTGTGACATCAAGAATATCATCTTTAATCTGAAAAGCAAGCCCGATACGTGATGCAAAGCTTTTAGCTGCAAAAATTTTATCTTCATCTGCACCGGCAACTATACAACCCAAAGCACACGCCGCTTCAATAAGAGCCCCTGTTTTGAGACCATCTAAAAGCTGAAGCGTTTCAAAGGTAATATCCGGTTTATTTTCATTCTGAATATCAATAACCTGACCGCCAATCATTCCGCGACTGCCTGCATAAGCAGAAAGCTCAGCAATTGCTCTGACGGCAACTTCAGGACTATACAACCCTGCCTGTGACCATACAGAAATCCTTTCAAACGCAGCAGTTAAAAGACCGTCACCTGCAAGAAGTGCCATTGCTTCACCGTAAACCTTATGATTTGAAGGTTTACCACGCCTGAAATCATCATCATCCATACAAGGTAAATCATCGTGAATCAAAGAATAAGTATGAATATATTCAACGGCAGTAGCCATTGGAATTGCCGCTTTCACATCGCCACCGCAAGCATCACAAAAAAGAAGTGTAAGCAGAGGTCTTACACGCTTACCCCCATTTTTTACACTATACTCCATAGCCTCAAAAAGAGTAGCGTATGCTTCGTCATAGCTTCTGAAATACTTATATAAATTTTCTTCAAAAAGCTTTGAAAATTCAGTAATTTTACTGTGCATCAATTATCACCGTTATCTAAAAGTTTTGTTACCTTCTGCTCTGCCTCATCAAGATATTTTCCGCAAGCAGAAATTAAAGAAGTTCCTTCGGAAAACAGTTCAATTGTTTTTTCCAAAGGTTGACCACCCTCTTCAAGAATTTTAACTATTTCTTCAAGACGTGTTAAAGATTTTTCATAAGACTGTTCCATTTTTATTCCTCACATACTTCTGTTACACAAGCAGTAACGTTACCGCCTGAAACCTTAATATCAACCGTTTCGCCCATATTAAAATCTGTTGCTTTTGTAAGTATTTTATTACCGGCACTTACCATTGCATAACCTCTTGATATTACACCCAAGGGACTTAATGCATCCAATTTACCGACAAGAACAGAAAACTGTAGCTTACGTGAATCAATTTCTTTTTGTACGGTCTCGCTTAATTTTTCACTTAAATATAACAAATTACGCCTGTTTTCATTTAATCTGACAAGCGGGTCCTTTAAAGCACCGCCTTTTTCTATGGCAAGCAACTTATTACGCTCGGAGCTTAGCCGCTCTTTCATAAAATATAATAGCTGCTGCTTAAAATGTAAAAGCTCACCCTTTAATTCTATTATATCCGGTACTGCAAGCTCTGCAGCCGCTGATGGCGTAGGAGCCCTTAAATCTGCAACAAAATCACATATTGTATAATCTGTTTCGTGCCCTACGGCAGAAATTACAGGGATATTTGATTCATACACGGCACGGGCAACAACCTCTTCGTTAAACGCCCACAAATCCTCTATGGAGCCACCGCCCCTGCCTACAATAAGGACATCGGCACCGTTACAAGCATTAAACTCCTTTATTGCGGCGGCAATATCTGCTGCCGCACCTTCACCCTGTACCTGTGCCGGTCGCACAACAACCTCTGCAACAGGATAGCGACGCTTTAATACATTAAAAATATCTTGTATTGCAGCACCTGTTGAAGACGTAATCACACCAACCCTTTCAGGAAACAAAGGGATTGATTTTTTATGCGCATCGTCAAAAAGACCCTCTTTTGAAAGCTTCTTTTTCAATTGCTCAAATGCAATGCTTAACGCACCGACACCATCAGGTTGCATATCGTTTATATACAACTGAAACGAACCGTCACGAGCAAACAAAGAAACAGAGCCGAAAATCAAAACCTTCATTCCATTTTCAACAGAAAACCTTAATTTTGAGGCATGACCTGCAAACATTACGGCTTTTATTGATGCAGTTTCATCTTTTATTGTCATATAAAGATGACCACTGTAATGTGCTTTATAGTTGGATATTTCACCTGTAACAAAAATATATTTCAGGTTTTCATCATTATCTAAAATGTTTTTAGCATAGTTATTTAATTCATTTACACTAAACACTTTAGGTGTAGGTGTATACATCAGTTCACCTCTTTATTTGTTCACTTGCAAGAAAAGCCACACCTGCAGCATTATCGCAGGAAAACTGCGGTTGTGCAAAATAAGAATTTTTAATTTCTTCTGATACTTTTTGTTGAATTATACTGTTGGACATTACGCCGCCCGCGTAAATAACAGGCATTGCACCTGTTTTTTGAAGTGCATCTTTTGTCATGGCAATAACCGCATCTGCAATGTAGCACAAAAGAAATTTTGAAACATCCTCCCGTGCCTCGCCATCAAGAAGCATTTTTTCGCACTTATTTTGAAGACCGGAAAAAGAACATTTTCCGTCAATTAACTTTATTTTATTTTTATAATCTTTTTTGGATTTTAAAGCCAGCTCTTCAAGCTTAACACCTGCAGGAAAACAAAGGCCCATTTTAACACCGATTCTATCTACTGCCTGTCCTGCTTTTAAATCTGAAGAAGATGACACCTGTTCAGTTGAAATAATATTTTCTGCAGAAGGAGAACACAAAACCAGATCTGTTGTTCCGCCTGAAACGTGAAAAGCAAGAAATGAACTATTTAAAAGCTCTGTTTTTTTAGCGGAATACAGTGCGGCAGCAATATGCCCCTGCTGATGAGAAAATTTAAAGAGCGGTATACCACAGCTTTGAGAAATTGCAGCTGCCACACCTTCACCAACAAGAAAACATGGCATATAAGAGCCCTGCATAGTTGTTGGGGAAACAGAAACACCTACACCCTCAATATTGTTACCTGTTTGAGACAAAAGCTCTTTAAGTAAACCGGGATATGCCTTTGTATGATGAAAAACTGCATCACTCTGACGTACACCCTTTTCACCCTCTTTTACAGGAAGGAGCCTTTTCACCTGAGTCACTTTGCCGTTTTCATAAAAAGCAAATGACGTTGTATAATTACTTGTATCTATTCCTAAAAAACCCATATTATAAAGACTTTGCTACTGTACCTAATACACCATTTATAAATGATGCATCTTCTGATGTTCCGTATTTTTTTACAAGTTCAACCGCCTCATTTACAGAAACACCTGCAGGTACTTCGTCAACATACATCATTTCACCTATGGCAAGACGTAAAACAGCTAAAGAAACCTTAGGAAGACGGCTGATGCTCCATCCTTTTGAATTTTCTTCAATAACAGAATCAATTACATTCAAATTATTTTCAATTTGTGTTAACAACGTTTGTGCAAAACCATTAATTTTTATAAGCTCTGCCTCTTGAGCATTTTCTATTATTTGAGAAATAGTTGATTCATTATCAAAAATTTTTTCAAAAATAATAATAAACGCCTGCTCTCGTGCTTCTGTTCTTGTCATAAAGTATCCCCTCTATTCGAATAGATTATAAAAATCTTATTTATATTAAAATTGTTCAATTTAGTATTATACCACAGCAATATGCAATTATCAAGCAATAATAATGTATAAAAATACAAAAAATCCGCAAGAAATACATCTTGCGGATTTCGTTAAACTTTTACGGATTAATATACAAAGCCGTTATATTTATTAACCTCTGAAACAGTACCATTCATTGTAAGGTAACCGTCTTTAACTGAAATATCATAATTGATATTTTGTGTTAATGAATAAATCTTTGCATTCTGCTGGTTGTAATACAATTCAACTGAGCAATCTCTGTAAGTAATATCTGCAGTTGTTGCACCGGCTTTATAAATTGCATCAAGAACCTGTTTGCCTGTAACTACCGGGAATACAGAAGCTATAAAGCTATCTGTTTTACCATTTGCATCTATTGGAGTGGGGTTAACTTCATCTTTGAATTCAATAACTACTTTAACAGCGTCAACTTCATATGCATATGTGTAATCATCTTCGTTATAATCGAATTTATAATCAACACCGTCAGCATATTTATCGTAACCGTGAACAATTTCACCTGTTTCGTTATTTTTTATGTAAACCATTTTAATGTTTACCTTTGATGCTGATTCAACTGCATTTTCAACTGTTGCATCATCTGTTGCGATAACGCATGCCTTGTAAAGATTTTCAAGGCAAAGCTCATCTGTTGCTGAACCCTTTGCAACTGTAACAGTCTCACCTGCAAGATATTCTGCAACTGCTTCCTCTGACTTAACATCTGAATACATAGCAGCAGCTATACCTTTAAGAGACAATGATCTTTCTGTTGTTTTTGTAAAGCCGGGTTTAACAGCAGTTTTATTTTTTACAAGAACATCACTATAACTCTTAAGAGCAGATTTGTTTATAGCAAGAATTTCTTCATCGCTGAGTGTAACATCTTCTGAAGAATCATCACCATCGCCACCAAGACCGCCAAGTAATGAACCAAACATATCTAAAATGCCTGATAACGCATCACCTGAACCACTGTCTGATGAGCTATCGTCTGATGATGTATCATCTGATGAGTTATCGTCTGATGATGTATCACCTGATGAGTTATCACCTGAAACGTTAGAATCACCTGAACCATCAGTTGATGTATCGCCACCTGCGTTATTATTTGTATCGCCTGTGTTTACGTCACCTGCATTATCACCGGCACCATCCTGGTTGTTTGAACCATCATTTGTATTCTGGTCGTTCGAACCGTCATTTTTGTTAGTGACACGATCAACATACATATCAATAACTTTATTACCGGTACCGTTGTTTCTGCTTATCTGCATTAAGTGTGTTGCAGTTACAAGTCTGACTGCAGTACTTGACATCAAGCCGATAACAACGACTGTTGCAAGAATAAGAACAAGCATATTCTTCATTTTTGCAGTTGATTTATTGTCTGCTTTTTTCATCAAAGAGTCCCCCTTGATACCATATATCTTCCAATACATTTTACACAAAACAAACTCAAAAGTCAATACAAAATCTGCTATAAGTTTTGCAGTTTTTTATAAATATGTTTTTTTGTGCAAAACATTTAACAATTAGTCCATAATTTAGCTATAATGATACTTGAATTTTTTATATTTATATTGTAAAATATGTTATCAAATAATATTGTCGCGTTTTGTGGCAATGTAAAGGAGATAAAATTTTATGAAAAAGAGCAAATTAACGAAGGTTATCGCTATCCTTCTTGCCCTCACAATGTTATCTGCTTCTTTTGGTGCAGTAACTGCAGGTGCATCCAGTGCCTATCCGGTATTGGGAAGCGACGACCCTATCGGCATGCTTTTTGCCGATATCATTGACACACTTTTAAGAATCGTAACAGATTTCCTCTCATCCCTGTTTGGTGACGGGCCCAAGTTCGTTCCCGCTGACGATGAAGAAACCGAAGCACTGATTGCCGAAAACTATTATAAAGGTACCGGCAGCGACTTCCAGGAATCTGCACAGGCAAATGCTCAATGGCATCTTGGTTATTCAAATGCAAGCCTTATACCAAGTGACTATGACAATG
Organism: Acutalibacteraceae bacterium; assembly: GCA_045603625.1. GTDB lineage: Bacteria > Bacillota > Clostridia > Oscillospirales > Acutalibacteraceae > DTU089. Next base: position 13,756 of record JAZUMM010000113.1, read on the forward strand.
GTACATACTACATTGGTGGTTACATCGCTATTGAAAACGGTTTCACAAACGTTGTTGAAGGCATAGCAGAAATTCCGGGTATCGGCAAGGACGATATGAAGGTAAGATGTATTTCTCTCAGCGACGGTACAGATAACGGCACAGTTCTTTTCGCAGTTATCGACAGTATTGGTGTTACAAACGCAGATATCAAAGACATTCGTGCTCTTCTTAAAGACTATGCTGAGCAGAACAACATCGTTGCTATCAACGTTTCTTCAACACACTGCCACAGCGGTATTGATACAGAAGGTCTCTGGACTAAGAACCTTGCAAAGCTTATCTCAAACGGTGTTATAAGCGGTACAGGTTCAGAAGGCGAACTCCAGGAAGGTACAAACCCTGCTTACATGGCATGGATGAAAGAAAAGGTTGCTGACGCACTTATTGCTGCTCATCGTGATATGAAACCAGGTAAGCTTACATACACAACAAAAGACCTTGGTCAGGAATATTTCCAGAACAAGAATCGTCCGTCTTCAGGTGAAATTGTTGGCTACGACGAAGAAGGTAACCTTATTACAAACAGCGGTGATGATAAATTCAAATCAGAAATCGCAATGACAAACATTGAAAGATTCATCTTTACTCCTGATGATACTTCTTACAGACCAACAATGATTCTTAACCTTGCTGCTCACCCTGATGTTGCAGGTCTTCCTACAGAATCCAACTCAGGTAGAGAAATCAGTGGTGACTATGTATTCTACTGTGGTTACTACCTTGACAAAGCAGGTTACAACTTTATGTTCTTCCAGGGCGCTATTGCAGGTATTTATATGTCACGTAGCGTTACAGGTGATAACGTTGAAACATTCCAGAGAGTTGAAGAATCTCAGAGATATGGTTTCGAGCTTGCTCGTATTGCCCTCAACCTCACAAATACAGAAGAAGAAGTTTCTGCAGAAGCATGGACAGAAGGCAGCTCAATTTACAACGAGCTTGTTGAAAATGCAAAGCAGATTCCTATCATTGACGAAAACGGTAAATTTGTTGAGCAGGTTACAACCGCAGGCAACAACTATACACTTATCATTGATGCTCAAGATAAAACTGTTGATGTCAACAACGATGCAAAAACAATCAAAATCCTTGATGGCGATACAGTTATTTATGACTTAGCATATTCCGGCTCTGCAGAGTTCTTATGGCAAGCAGAAGTTGAAACATACGCAGTTCAAGATGGCTCATCTACTCTTGCACTTATCGTATGCGGTACCGGTAAAAATATTGTTTGCCCTAACAAATCAGCTGTTGCATTATTAGATAACGAAGGTAACGTACTTGCTCAACTTCCTCTCGGTTCAAGCAGAGCAGTAGCTCCTGAAGAAGTTGTAAAGGTTGCAGGCAAAGACGGTGTAATTATTGCAGATGCTCTTGAGTCAGACAACAACTACACACTTGCTATTGATGCCCAAGGTATGACAGTTGCTGTTGATAATGCAGCTCATACTATTACAGTTAAGGATAGCAGCGACAAAGTTGTTTACGTTCTTAACCTTAAAGCAACAGACTATGTTCAATTTGACAGTGCTTCATCAACATACGTTATTATTGATACAACAAAAATGGAATTCATTGGTGCAATCGCTAACGGCACAGACCAGACAATTGATTACTCAGAAGCAGGCAAAATCATCCTTCGTGATGCAAACGGTACTGCTCTCGGCGAAATCTCTATCGGTGACCGTAAAGTTATTACCCCTGAAACAGAATTCGTTGTATCTACTGTTGAAGGTGCAGCAAACACATGTCAGATTAACCCATTATATTCTGTATGGTTTGAAAACTGGAATAAGGATGCAAGAGGTAATGATGTAATTCCTGCAGAAGTTCCTGTTGATGCATTCCTTAACCTCTACATTACTCAGGTTGACGTTCCTGTTTCAAACACACTTATAACAGCTATCGGTAAGCTTAACATGGCTAACTATGCAGTTAAAGCTCACGAAGATGGTTCATACTCAACAGTAACTGAAATTGGTTATATGGAATTAGGTAATCAGTTCAAAGCTGTATTCCTTCCCGGTGAAATTTGTCAGGACCTTATTGTTGGCGGTGTTTCTCTTAACGCTCAATATGCTGTAACAGCTCAACCCTACCGTAGCCTTCCTGCATCTGCAATCTTTGGCAATGATGTTAAGTGCTTCGGTCTTATGAACGACGCTATCGGTTATGTTGTTCCCGATAACGACTTCACAATGGGTGATCCTGTAAACCATTACCACGAGCTTATTTCTCTTGGTAAAAACGTTGCATCAGCTCTTACAGATGGTCTTCAGGAAC
>JAZUMM010000114.1:0-16977 GCA_045603625.1 Acutalibacteraceae bacterium
CAAGCCTGTACGCCGTGTTCTTAAAAAATTAGGCGTAAGTGAATTACAGGTTGTTAAATCACAAGAAAAGCCGGATGGTAATTTCCCGACTTGTCCGTATCCTAACCCTGAAATCCGTCAGGTATTTGAGGAAGGTCTTAAGATGACAGAGGATTTTCCGGCAGATATTATGATTGCAACCGACCCTGACTGTGACCGCGTTGGTATTGCAGTACGTGATAACGGTGAATATAAGCTTATGACAGGTAATGAGGTAGGCGCAATGCTTTGCGAATATCTTCTTAGTGAGCTTAAGGCAAAGGGTAAGCTTCCCGAAAGTCCTGTTATTGTTAAAACAATTGTCACAACACCACTTATTTCTGCTATATGTAAAGAGTATAATGCAGATATGCGTGACCTTCTTACAGGCTTCAAATATATCGGTGAGTGTATTACAGAGCTTGAGGCAAAAGGCGAGGAGAATCGTTATGTTCTCGGTCTTGAAGAGAGCTATGGCTACCTTACAGGTATTCACGCCCGTGATAAAGACGGTGTTAATGCCGCAATGATTATCTGCGAAATGGCTGCCTTTTACAAAACAAAGGGTATTACACTCTGGCAGTTTATGAACAGTATTTACGATAAATACGGTTATTTCTTTAATCAGCTTGATAACTATGCCTTTGAAGGTGCCGCAGGTATGCAAAAAATGGCAGATATGATGGATGAATTAAGAAATAATCCTCCAAAAGAGCTTAACGGCAGTAAAATTATTTGGGTGGGCGACTATAAAACAGGTGTTACAACTGATGGTGATACAGGTCTCCCAAGGTCAAATGTGCTCTCATACAGAATGGAAAGCGGCGATACATTTATTGTAAGACCGTCAGGCACAGAGCCTAAAATTAAAATTTATATTACTGCTAAAGCTACATCAAGAGAGGAAGCAGAAGAAAAACTTTCCGTTTTATCAGAGAGTATTAAAAATCTTCTTGGTATTGAATAATGTTTTCAGATAAAGTTAAAAGGGCAATTTGCTTTGTTCTTGCCGCTTTAATGGTATTGAGCGTAGGAAGTGTTGTTCTTTCTGTAATATTTTAAAAAAAGTATCGTCTGTTCTGTTGAACAGACGATATATTTTTTACGTTAGCAGCAGCCACAGTTGTTGCAACCGCAGTTGTCAGAGAGAGTGTTACCGCAACCATTGTTGTTACCGTTGCAGCATACTAAGATGATGATAATAAGGATAATAATCCATGTGCAATTATTACCGCCGTTGAATAAGCAACCCATTCTTAATCCCCCTTTCAATGCATAATATGATAATACATATTTTTTGTTACAAAAATTGAATATAAATATTTTTTAAGAACAGAATATGTGTATCAATATATATGAAAGGTGATATTATGAGTTTTTCTTTTGATTTCGGTAAATATAAAAGTCACGACCCACGTGATATTGCAGATTATCTTGATGATGAGTTTGATTATGAATACAGCGATGAATTGTTTTATGATGAAGATTACTCCGATGAAGACAGATACGATATTTAATTTGCTTACTCTTCTTGAATTGTTAATAGTTTAGTTGTATAATGTAATAAAAGAGGTGGTATTTAATGATTTGTCAGAATTGTAATAAAAATGGAGCCAATATGCACCTTAAGCGTATCATTAACGGCAGAGCGGCAGAGGTTCACCTTTGTTCTGATTGCGCTCGCTCTTTAGGTTATGGCGAAGCATTTTCAGGCTTCGGCTTAGGTTTTGGCGATTTGCTCGGCGAAATTCTGTCTAAAAATGAAAGTAATTCCGCTTCTTTAAGGTGTAGCTTTTGCGGTAAAAGCTTTGAGGAAATTGTAAGTGACGGTAAAATGGGTTGTGCAGAATGTTATTCTGTTTTTTACGACAAGCTTCTTCCTTCACTTAACAGAATTCACGGCAAGGCTTATTATGCAGGCACAAGGCCCGAAACACAAACAGCAACAGACAGAGAGCGCTTAAATGAACTCAAACAAGCTCTTGAGGTTGCAATTGGCGAGCAGAACTTTGAGTTAGCCGCAGTAATACGCGATAAAATAAAAGAATATGCTAAGGAAGGGGATGTGGTGTAATGTGTGCAAAGTGGTATCTGGGTACAGGTGCACAAAATGATGTTGTAATTAATACAAGTATTCATATTGCACGTAATATAAGAGCATATCCGTTTCCTGCAATGCTTTCGTTACCTGATAAATTAAAGGTCAATAGTGTTATTAAAGATGCTGCAGATAATATTGACGGTTATTCTTTTAAATACACAGAAATGAAAACGCTTTCTCAGTCAGAGGTTGTATCTTTGGCAGAAAGGCACCTTGTAAGCCCTGAATTTGCTTCTTCACGAGATGGACGTGCACTTCTTTTAACAGAGGATGAGTCTGTCAGCATAATGCTTAATGAAGAGGACCATATTCGTCTTCAGGTTATGTATGCAGGCTTTGCTCTTGATGAAGCATACAGAACATCTTTTGAAATAGATAAGCAGTTGTCTCATAAGCTTCAGTTTGCTTTTGATGATAACCTTGGTTATTTAACTCAGGACCCGACTGCTTTGGGAACAGGTATGAAAGCATCTGTTGTTCTTCATCTTCCTGCTCTTGTTTCCACGTCGCAAATAACAAAGTTAATTACAACTGTATCAAAATTAGGTCTTTCACTTCGTGGCTCATATGGTGAAGGTGCTGCCGCTAAAGGTGATTTGTTCCGTTTGAGCAATACAATTACTTTAGGCATAAGTGAAAGGGCAGCAATCGAAAACCTTAAGTCAATTGCCTTGCAGATTGCAGCACAGGAGCGTTCGGCACGTGAAGAGTTATTTAAACTGCCTGAAACTGAAGACAGAATTTTCCGTGCTTACGGTATACTTAAATATGCCCGTATGATTGATACAAACGAATTTATGGATTTGATTTCACTTGTTCGTCTCGGAGCAGTTAAAGGTGTTGTTAATATGAATTGCTCTTCAATTGAAGCGTTAATGATTCATATGCAGCCTGCAACCATTTCTCTTTCTGTTGACAGACCTCTTGACAGAATTGAGCGCGATAAGCTGCGAGCATCATTCGTAAGGCAAAATTTAGGATAAATATTTTAATAATATACACCGAAAATAGTAATAACTGTTTTCGGTGTTTTTTATTGATTTTAAATTATCTGTGTGGTACTATATTGACTGTTATATTAGTTTAAGAGGATGTTTATGGAAGAAAAAATCAAACGCAGAAAGGCTTTTGTTGCTTCTGTTTTATTAACCCTTGCAGCATTTATATGGGGTACCGCATTTGTAGCTCAGAGCAAGGGACTTGAAGAAATAGGTAATTTTACATTCTTATGCTTAAGGTCTTGCCTTGCAGTTGTTGTACTTACACCTGTTTCCTGGTTCATTTTTAATAAAAACAAAAAAACCGTAGGCGATGGTGAGCACGGTGAAAATAAACAGTTTATTTCCAAACGTCTTGTTTTGGGAGGCTTGCTGTGCGGTGCATCTGTGTGCCTTGCATCACTTGTTCAGCAATATGGCATAATGCTTTCAAGTGTAGGTAAATCGGGCTTTTTAACAACCCTTTATATACTTATTGTTCCGCTTTTAGGCTTGTTTTTTAAGCGTAAGGTTAAGCCTGTTTTGTGGTTTTGCATTATACTTGCAACCTGCGGAATGTACTTTTTATGTGTTACAGAGGCAGGTACAATCGGAATAGGCGATATTCTTCTTGTGCTTTGTGCACTTCTTTTTGCCGTTCAGATTATGATAGTTGACCACTTTGTAAAAACAGTTGACGGTGTTCGCCTTTCCCTTGTTCAGTTTGCAGTATCGGCAGTAATTTCTGCCTTTGGTATGTTTATTTTTGAAGAGGTTGACCCTGTTGCAATCAGTAAAGTGTGGTTTTCTATTTTTTATGCAGGCGTGCTTTCTTCAGGTGTTGCCTTTACCTTGCAAATAGTTGCACAAAAAAATCTCAATGCAACGGTTGCCAGCCTTATAATGAGCCTTGAGTCGGTTTTTGCGGCTCTTGCAGGTGCATTTTTCGGTGAAAGGTTATCACGTCAGGAAATTGCAGGCTGTGCTTTGGTTTTTCTTGCAATAATTATTGCCCAGCTACCTGTTGAAAAGTTTATAAAAACCAGGGGGAAGTAAAAATGAAACGTAATTGTGTTCAATGCGGTAAGGAGTTTACCTTGACTGATTCTGAGCTCGCTTTTTATAAAGACAAGGGACTTTCTGTTCCGAAAAGGTGTAAAGAGTGCAGAGCTGCTAATCGTAAAACAAAAGCAGGTATGAACAAATCTGATGCTTCAAAAAATTATAATAAAGATATAACAGTTGATACAGTAACCAAAAAGCAAAGTAAATCACCTGAAAAGAAATTACCATCCTTTGCTCTTTTGCTTGTTGCATTGGTTGTTGTGGTTATTGGTGCTGTATCCTTGTTCTTATCGGGCAATAAGTCAGATGCTTCTTCAAATACATATGAAGGTCAGAATTATTCCGGATATAGCTTTTCGAGTGAGGAAGCGCTGGAGCAGCACTTTTATAAACACAGGTCGGAGTTTGGTTACTCCACTAAGGAAGAGTATCTCAAAGGTGCAATTAACGTTATTGAAAATCCGGCTTCACTTAAGAAAACAGAAATGGAAGACGGAGATATTGTCTATTATCTTAAGTCAACAAATGAAATTGTATTTGTTTCACCAAGTGGTACAATAAGAACGTATTTCAGACCTGATGACGGTATAGATTATTTTAACAGACAACAGGTTACAATATTCAGGTTTATAGCATAAAAAAGGTAAGGAACATCAGTTCCTTACCTTTTTTTAGATTAATTTTCTCTTTCGCAATCGTATTTAATTTCAATATCCTTTTTAAAAAGAAGATAGTCGTATTGAGGATTCCAGTTGTTGCCAACTTCAATTTCGTTTTCAAATTTATTTTTTGAAACTGCAACGTTTATTACGCTTACGCCTTTAATATCACCGTTTTCTTTATAACAGGTGTCCCAGAATGCATGGTGACCTATATATGTAACACTTTCAGGAATGTAAACGTAAGTAAGAGCCTGGTTATAGCTGAATGCATCAGAGCCTATGTATTTAAGACCTTCAGGAAGAGAGTTGTATACTTTTCCTAAATTTTCTGCTGATGTAAAGTTAGGTGATATAACGTCTTTTCCTTGGTAAGTGTAAATACTCTTAAGTGATGGAGTTGTGTTCCATTCATCCTTTCTTTCGTGCAGCTTGAAAATTGCAAGTGTTTCAATTCGCTCTAAGCCTTCAGGCAAATAAATAACTCTCAGGTTAGCATAGTTAAAGCACATTTCACTAATCTTTTTTACGCTTGACGGTACAACGTATGTCTGAATATCTCTTTCGTATTCCGGGGTTATTTCTTCTGTAAATAACTCCTTTTCATATTTAAACTTTTTACGTAAGTATTCATCATGGTCGCAAGGGTAACAAAGAATTTCTGTTTTATCCTTGTTATAAAGAACTCCGTCAACATCACAATAATTCGGATTGTTTTCGTTCACTTCAATATTCTGAAGAGCCCAACATGAATAAAACGCTTTCGGGTCAATAGATTCAACTGTTTCACCAATTGTAATTGTTGTGATTTTATCGTCACAGTTAAGGGCAAATTCTCTTACAGATGTAACAGGCTTATTCTCGTCCTTAACAATTTCAAAGTTTGTTTTCGGGTCGTTGTTACCGGGAATATATTCAACCGAAGAAACGTAGCTTATATCAAGCTCGGTTATATAACCGGTATTACTGAATTTTGCAAGCTCTGTACCGTTAGCTGTTTGCTCATAGTCAAACGTATCGTTTTGAAGGGCAAGCACACTAAAGTAAATAGAAAGTGAAACTGCAATAATAATAACCAAAATAAAGGCGGCTATTTTAAATTCATAATATTTATGAGGTTTATTAATGTGCGGTGCCGCAAGGCCGGGGACTTTATAAGTCCATATTTCTTCTTCGGGGATATTAAGTTCAATAACTTCATCATTTATAATTTTTTTCTTCTCTTTTTTAGCCATGCTCACACCTCCTTAACCTTTATATGAACCGGCAGTTGAAACGCCTTCGTCTTTAGCTTTTTTCTCAGTAACCTCTGCACGTCGCTTAAGAACCTCCATAACAAGGTTCTGCTTTTTACTGTCATAATCCCAGAATAAGTACGGTATAGTCATAAGGAAGAAGCCGATAGCGTCAATAATAATCGGGACAATAACAATGTATCTTCTTGAACCGTCGTAGAAAAGAATCTCCCAGTTACTGTTAAAGCCGTATTTTAATAAGAAAATAGGAATTATAAGACCAACAAATGATGTAATTGGTCCTGTAAACCAACCGAAAATACCCGCAAAGCTTTCAAGACGTTCACCTGAAAGGTACATCTGGTAGTCGTTAATACGCACGCCCATATCGTGACCTGCAGTTGTGGGAACAGTTTTTGTCATTTCCATAAAGAAAAGAACAATAACACAAATAATACCGCAAAGGTTAAGGTTATCGCCAAGCTTCCACATAGAAAGCGCAATAATAACGTTACCTATTGCACGGCTGAGTTGATAGAAAATCATAATTTGTTTATATGAAAATCTCTTAAGGAAATATGGTGAAAGTAAATCAGGCGGAGTACCTGCAAATGAAATAAGCGCAACAAGAAGTGAGTAAGGAAGACCGCTTAAACGGAATGTGTAAAAATAAAGAATTGTTGCAAAAGGTAACATACCGTTACCGAGAGAGTCAATAAGTCCTACGATTGTATTTATAAGTAAATATTTGTTTTTCAGTACACCTAACATACCGTCCCAGAATTTAATCTGAACCTTCTTTTCAATCGGCGGTTGAGGTATTCTTTCTTTAATTCTGCCTGCAAGGAACATTGTGAAGCCTGCAGAAATACAGAAGGTGATTGGAATAACGAATCTGTAAAAGTTAATATCTGCCCAATCGTTACGGAGCATACCGACAATTGCAGGAAGAATAATTGCAAGTATAGAGTTAAATATGTGAGAAAGCTTAACAGGGTAGCTTCTTACAAGAATTCTTTCCTGTAAATCAGGACTGATTCTTTTTGAGCATTCTTCAAGAACGTTACCAAAGCCAAAGATGTTGTATGTAGCAAATAACAGGTTTGCAACCCAAACACGTGTAGGCATATCTGCAATACTGTAAACAGGCAGCCAACCTATAAGTATAACCATTATACATTTTGGTATAACGTCGCAGTAAAGGCTGTATTTATATCTGCCATATTTTGGTATAAGCTTTTTACGCCAGAAAATATTACGTGCACCGACCCAGCCTGTATACAAGAAATGTGTACCAAAGGTTTTAAAGCACGCCTTGGCATTCATACCCTCAAAGCTGTTAAGCGTTGTAATAAACTTGCTTGATTGGTCAAAGAGAAGGGAATAGTCAAACAGAATAGTGGATAGACCAAATAGCATCATAAGACCATAAGTAAGGTATATAGCCTTTTCCTTCTTTTTTGGTAAAAAGCCTAAGTTATCGCAAACGTACCACCATATAAGTGCAGAAACGTAGCCCAAAGGCATATTTAAAAGACCTATAACCGAGAAGGTAAGGTACGGTAATTTGTAATGGTGCATTATAAGGAAACAGCTTGACCAGAAACCTATGTATTCAAGTACCTTTGAACCGGTATAGTTTGCACCAACACCAATAATTACGTCCTTGTATTCTTTATAGGGAACGTATTTTCCTTCAGCGGGGGTGTTCCAGTGGTCTTTTAGTTCACTGAAAAGTGCTTTTCCCTTAGTTATAAGGGAAGTTTTATCTTCATTAGCCATATTTACCTCCTGTTTTTAAGCCTTCCAGAATTTTCTGTCAAGGCTTCTGTATTGAATAGCCTCAAGAATGTGATTGTTTTCAATCAGCTCACTCTTGTCAAGGTCTGCAATAGTTCTTGCAACCTTTAAAATTTTATCGTAAGCTCTGGCAGAAAGCCCCAGCTTTTCAAAAGATATTTCAAGAGTTTTTGCAGCTTTGTCAGAAAGAGTACAATATTTTCTTGTAAGAGCAGGTGTCATTTTTGCATTACAAGTAACATCTGTACCTTTGAAGCGCTCCAGTTGAATTTTTCGTGCTTCGTTAACTCTTGCGCGTATATCGGCAGAGCATTCTCCGCTTTCTGTGTCAGAAAGTTGATTGTAATCAACCGGCGGAACTTCAATGTGAATATCAAGTCGGTCAAGTAACGGACCCGAAACCTTTGAAAGATACCTTGCAGGTGCACCGCTGGGGCAAGAGCATTTTCTTGTGGGGTGACCAAAATAACCGCAAGGGCAAGGGTTCATTGCACATATGAGCATAACAGAGCAAGGGTATGTAAGTGCACAAGCGGCACGTGATATTGTTATTGTTCCGTTCTCAATAGGTTGCCTTAGCACTTCCATTGTGTTACGAGTGAATTCAGGCAATTCGTCAAGAAACAAAACACCGTTATGTGCAAGTGATAATTCACCCGGCTTTGGTATTGTACCGCCACCGGAAAGACCTGCAGGTGAAACAGAATGATGGGGAGCCCTGAAGGGTCTGTAATTTATTATTGGCTTATCTTTAGAAAGATTGCCTGATAAGGAATAAATTTTTGTTGTTTCAAGGGCTTCATCAACTGTTATATCCGGTAAAATCGTGGGTATTCGTTTAGAAAGCATACTTTTGCCTGAACCCGGAGGGCCAATCATCATAACATTGTGTCCGCCTGCAGCAGCAACCTCCAAAGCTCTTTTTACCTCATACTGACCTTTAACATCTTTAAAATCAGGTAAAAAATCAGGCAATTCATAATGCTTAAAAGGAACAACCGTAACAGGTTGTATTTTTTTTACATCGTTAATATGGTCGGCAAGCTCGCGTAAGGTTTTTACGGGGTAGATGTTTATGCCATCAATTACCGCTGCCTCCGGAGCATTATCTGCAGGGATATAAATATCCTTCAGTCCATTTTCCTTAGCTGCCATAACCATTGGCAAAACGCCTTTAACGGTTTTTATTTCGCCTGATAAAGAAAGCTCACCAATAAATGCCGCTTCTTTATAATCGCCTATAATCTGTTTTGTTGCAGAAAGTACTGCAACTGCCATAGGTAAATCATAAAGCGAGCCTTCTTTTTTTATATCAGCAGGAGCAAGGTTGAATGTGAAGTGTGATGACATATGCATTTGTAAGCCTGAATTATTTACCGCTGCAATTATTCTGTCACGGGCTTCACTTACTGCTGTATCGGGCAGACCGACAATTTCAAGAGCATATTTGCCGTTTGTAATATTCAGTTCAACATCAATCATAAACGAGTCTAAGCCCAAAAGACCGATGCTTTTGATTTTAGTAAACATAGTTTATTCCTCGTTTTCGGTATTGTTTATGTCTTCTTCTTGCTTTATTTCCTCAAGAAGCTCTTCAACAGTTTCTTCTTTATATAATTCAGGGTTAAAATCAAAGAATCCTGTTTTTATCATAAATTTAAGAAGAATTAACAAAAGCAAAGCAATAATAGAAATTGCAATACCAAGAACAAGTCCGCGAGGTGTGTATTTAAACTCAACCTTGTGTTCGCCTTGTGAAATTTTTACACCAAGTAAAGCATCGTTACCGATAGAAACAATATCTGCATCAGAAACCTTTTCATCGTCAATATATATTGACCAGCCTTTGTCGTAGTTAATCGAGGTGTAAAGTATGCCATCTTCAGAAGCGTCAACTGTGCCTTCAATTTTTGTATCTTCAAACCTTGTAACGTTAAGTGAATCCTTATTTAAAATGTCGTAGCCTTTTTGGAAGGATTCGTTATCCAGCGTTACGGCATAAAGGTAAAAGAAGCCGTCAAGACCTTGCTTGAGAGGTGCGTAAATTTCAACAGTTTCACCGGCTTTCATATCACCAACGTCAAGTATATGAGGCTTTGTGTCAATATATTGTCTGATAATTGTGCCGTTTGAAAGTGTAACCGTAATGGAATCAACATCATTGATATTTGATTTCAGGTAAATATAGCCGTTACCATCTTCCTTAGCAGTAAACTGGAATGAAAGGTATGCGCCTGTCGGGTTTGTGACGGTGTATGGATAATAACCGTCTTCCTCGTATGAAAGGTCAGTTACGTATGCACCGTCCTGGGTGTCTCCGCCTGAAACAGAGGTTAAATCCATATCGTTAAATACTGTGTGTATGTCTGTTGCACTACCGAATAATCCGCTTTGTACTTCAAAAGGATTAGGGTTATCGTGTGACCATTGAGCAATATCATTGTTTACTCTGAAGGCAATTGGTAATGAGTAAAGATTTTCATAAGCAGTATACTTTGAAACTGCACCGATTTCTTTGTACAGGTCTTGGTTCATAGGAGCCTTTTCTGTTGTTGTGTTATCAACAATGTAGTCGAGAGAGAAAAAGGCATTGTAAACAGGTGTCTGCCTGTTATATGTGTAACTGTTTATATAGTTACTGAACATACCAAGATGTGATTGCATATTAGCAGTTTTCTCGTATGCCATAGAGGTAAAGGTGGAAATACCGTTGTAGTTATACCAGCAAGGGTCCATTCTTGCTCTGAGGCTTGTAAGCTCCATTCTGTAATTGTTATCATTTCCGTGGTGCTTATCTATTTTATCTTTAATTTGTGTAAAGTCTTCATAGTCGCCAACAAAATTAACCTTTGGTTGGTCCATGCTGTAATTATTTGTGTTAGCAACGGTGTACTCTGCACAGCAGGAGCAAAGCACAAGTGCAGCCGCCGCAACGTAAGGATATTTGTTGCTTTTAAGAATACCAAGAGCAAGGCAGTAAATCAAAACGAATGCAACGCAAATCCATACGCCTGTTTCTGAAAAGTTTTTGGAGCCGATTTCCTGAACAAGTATAACAAATGCAATTGTTGCAGTACCAACACCGATAATCTGTCTGTTTGTATATTCCTTGATATTAAGAATTGCCCTGAAAGCAAATATAAGAAGAAGGAATGAATACATAAACGAAAAACGGTAAGGTAAATCGTTAGGGAAGTGGAAGCCGTGCCAGATATAGTTGAGATAGTTTGTGTAGAACGAAACAAACATAACGCCCATTATACCTACGCTGAGTATTTTTTCTTTAAATGAAATTTTATTTGAAAAAATATAGAGAGGAACAAGCATTGTAGTAATAATACCGCAATAAACGTTAGGTAAAACGTCGGTACCGCTACTACGGATTGTTGGGTCCAGATATGCAAGATGATTTGCAAGAAAATCAAATATAGAAAAATATGTGTCAAATTCCTGTGGGAAAACACCTGATGTTGCTGAACAGCTTTTAAGAATGAAGTATACCGGGAGAAGGGCAAAGCACGAAATTAAAGCCGCACCAATGGAGCCGAATGCAAATCTGATTCCGCTGTCGAAGAATTTACTGTTTCTGAGGTTGTTATATGCCCACAAAACAAAGCCTTTTGGAGTTTTCTTAAGTGGCGCAAGCTTTCCGTAATATGTCTCTGTAAAGTTGTATGTTGAAAAATAATAGTAAATAAAATAAAGAACAGAGAAAATGCAGGTCATGTAACCCATATAGTAGTTTGTAATAAGAGTAAAGGCGAGGGATACAATGTAAAGTGTCATTTTTCTGTTTGTTATAAGGCGTTCAATGCCAAGTATAACAATCGGAAGAATATAAAATGCATCAAGCCACATTATATTCCAGTAGTATGCAATGAAATAACCGCTGCAAGCATATAACACGCCGAATGCAGATGTAAGCGGATTTTGCACGTTGAATTTTTTAGAAATAAAGTATGAGAATGTAAAGCTCGCAATTGCTGCCTTTACAAGCACCATTGCAGAAATTGCCTCAGGCATATTTTCGTGACCGAAAAGGAGCATAAATATTGCAGTAGGTGAAGAAAGGTAGTTATAGAAGTTACCTAAAAAGCTGCTGCCACCGCCCGAATTCCAGGAGTAGAGGAAGCTGTCGAGGTTTGTTACACGCTCGTATAACTCTGCATAAAGCGGACCGTATTGATGATATAAGTCCATTCTGAGAATTGTTATGTCACCAAAAGGTGCAAGGTCGTAGCAGTAGTAAACAACGAGCATAATAAGTGCCGTGCAAAGTGATGCAAGTAAACAGTATCTGTTATTAAACCCTTTTTTGAAAAGAGGGTTATTTTTTATTTTTTCTTTCATTGCTTTCATCCTTTTAAGTAAAAAAATTATATGTACCATAGTATAGTTATATTAATAATACCATATTATAGAATTTCTTTCAATCAAAATTAACCATTTTATATTTTTAATTTTTTAGTTCTATTTTAGGACAAGTGTTCATATTTATTTTTTGAAAGGAATGATAAAAAATGCAAGATTATTTAAATGCAATTTCTCTTTTACCCGATAAATACAAATCTGTTCTTTCAGCTATACCTGAAAATATAGCTATAACCTTAAAAGAAATACGCTTCAGAAAAGGCGAGGCAATTACCTTGAATGGTAATATGGTCTATTATATCAGTACATCCGGTAATATCAGCACAACCTATCATAATCAATTAATTAAAACTGATGAGAAGGATATGCAGGAAATTGTTTTTTCTTTATCCCGTCGTTCACTTCATACGTATCAGGAAATGATTGCAAAGGGCTTTATTCCTTTAAGAAACGGTTGCAAAGCAGGTGTAGCAGGCAGAGCAACAATAAAAAATAATTCTGTGTATTCTGTTTCTTCCTTTAATTCTGTAAATATAAGAATTTCCCGTGAGTTTCCGTCTTGTTCACAAAATGTTTTGAAAGCAGTCGGGGATTGTTGCTCATATTTGATTATAGGTCCGCCAATGTCGGGTAAAACAACGCTTTTAAGAGATTTATGCCGTCAATATTCAGGTAAATCAAATCTTAAGCCTAAAAAAATTGCCATTATAGATGAGCGTGATGAAATTGCTTCGCGTTCATTCGGGTGCTTTATTGATGTTGGTGTACATACAGATGTTCTTACTCTTTATCCTAAGGCAATAGGAACAGAAATTGCCTTAAGAACGTTATCGCCTGATATTATTGCTCTTGATGAAATCGGTTCTGAGGATGAGTCAAAAGCATTATTATCGGGAATGAATAGCGGTGTACAGTTTATTGCAACTGCTCACGGCGGTACATTTGAAGAGGTTATAAGGCGACCAAATATAAAGGCGTTGATTAACGGCGGAGTATTTAAAAAAGCAATTGTTCTTGAAGGTAAGGATGCTCCTTGTATTGTGAAAGAGGTTGTTTCATTTTGAAATACATTTTTGTTGTAGGTTTATCAGCCTTGATTTTAATTTCAGTTATAAAAGAGTGTGTAAGGCAAACAAAAAGTAATAAGGCTTTAGAAGAGATTTTAAAAATAATATCAATATTTAAAAGTGAAATACGGTATAGAAAATCAGATTATTCCGAGCTTATGACTATTTGTGAAACTGCAAAGCTTAAATATTTAAAAGCTGATGATAATTTTTCTTTTTGCGGTAATACAGTAAATTCTCTGTATACAGATGATTTTACAGATTTTTTAAACAGAATCGGTACAACGGATGTAGAGGGTCAGCTATCCTTGTGCGATGAATATTCAGAAAAATTTATGTCGTACCTCAAAGAAGGGAAGGAAAAAGAAAAAACAGGTGGACGGGTGAACCTGGCTCTGAGTGCTTTAGGGTCACTTGGTGTTATTGTTGTTTTTTTGTGATTAAAGTATGGATATAACAATTATTTTTAAAATTGTAGCAATTGCAATTCTTGTTGCAATAGTTAATCAGTTGTTACAAAAAGCAGGAAAGGAAGAGTATACGCTTATAATTACAATTGCAGGTCTTATTATTGCACTTATGATGTTTATTCCTGCTCTGGAGGATTTAAAGGATAAGTTTTCGTCTGTGATTGATTTTTGAGTATAGCAGAGGTTGTAGTTTTATCAGTTGCAGGCGTAATTATTCTTTCGGTTCTCAAAACCTCTTCTCCCGTAATTACAACAGTTGTAAGAATTTCTGTTCTTTGTGTTGTATTAGTTGGTATTTTACCTGATATTACAGGGCTTGTTGCATCTCTTGAGAGTATTTATATATCCGAAAATATCAGCACGGATTCAGTAAAAATACTTCTTAAGGTTTTTGTTGTTTTGTGTTCAGGCTCTGTAGCATCGGATATCTGCCGTGATAACGGAGAAGCTTCAATTGCAAGTGTTGTGGAAATTGTGTCAAAATTACTTGCAATTTCCTTGTGTGTACCTGTAATTTCGGCTGTTGTAAGTGTTGCTATTGGTTTTTTATCGTGAAAAAAATATGGATAAAAATATTAATTCTGGTTTTTTGCTTTTTTGTTGTTTCACCTTGCTCTTATGCTATTGAAAGCAATATTGATGAATATAATCAGGAATTTGATTATCAAAGTATAATTGATGCTCTTGATGATGATACAGTAGCTATTCTTGAAGAACTGGGAATAACAGAAATATCTTATAACAGTATTTTCAGTTTAAGTATAGATAAGGTTTTTGGTGCATTATTCAATTTATTTACCGAATCAGTAAAAATGCCGCTCAAAATAGCTTTTTGTGCCGTGGGTATTCTTATTATTACAACAATAATCAAAAACTTTTGTAATGATGAAAGGATTGTTTCTGTAATAGGTGGCGGAGTGCTTTCTTTAACTCTTGCAGTTCCTTTTGCATCAACAGTCACAACTGCTTTTTCGGTTCTTGAATCCTTACTTGTTTTTACCTCTGCTTTCTCAGGTGTATTTTGTGCTATTGTTTCTTCATCGGGGAATTTGACTTCAGGTGCCGTATATGGCACGGTGACAGTTATTGCAGATACGTTTTTTTCAGGATTACTGTCTAACCTTTCTCAGCCTGTTGTGAATGTTATGTGTTCAATGGGCTTTTTATCCTGCTTTGACAGTTATAATCTTTCGGTGCGTATAGCTGAGTTTCTGAAAAAATGCTACGTTTTTCTTCTGAGCCTTGCAGGTACTGTTTTTTCAGGCCTTGTTACGTTAAAGGGTGTGCTCAGTAATGGTGTTGATTCTCTTTCATCACGAAGTATACGCTTTGTAATAGGGCAGAGCTTGCCTGTTGTAGGTGGTGCCGTAAGCGAAACGTATTCTTCTTTAATTACAAGCCTCGGATTAATAAAAAATACCGTTGGAGTATTCGGCATTCTGACAGTTGTTATTTTTGTTTTGCCAATACTTATAGATTTATTTATGTGGTCGGTTTGTTTTGAAATTATTTCATTGTTTTCACAATCATTTGCAACAGAGAACGGTGTTGAAATAATCAATATATTTAAAAATGTTATTACATTACTTGTTGCTACAATAATTATTCTTGCTACTATTTTTGTTGTTTGCATAGGTGTCTGCATAGCGGCAAGGTCTGGTGAAGTATGAGTGACGTTATAAAAAGTGTATTTATTAATTATTTTACGTGTACCTTGCTTGGCGGAATAATGGAGTATATTTTGCCTGCAAAATCCCGCAAAACCTTTAAAGTATGTGTTGTTTGTATTACCTTGCTTGTGTCATTGAGTCCTATACTGAACCTTGAATTCTCGTTTTCTGATTTAAGGTCTTATGAGGATGTTCAGGTTCAGGAGAAATATAACTCAATAATGCACGTAACTAATCTTATGGAAAATAAAATATATTCACAAGCAAAGCAAATACTCATAAATTCAGGTGTAAGTGAATATGAAATATATATAGATACATCTTACGATGAAGCAACAAATACAGTATATCTTAATAGGATTTTTGTTGAGCTTGGTAAGGATTTTAAAGATAAGCAAACAATTGTTTATAATGCATTTCCTCAGGAGTATAAAGGGATTTTGGAAGTCGGTGTAAAAAATGAGTGATTATTTAAAAGAAATTAAAAGTAGATTGCCGCCGAAAAAATATTTACGCTTGATAATACTCTGCGCGTTTGCCGTAATTATACTTCTTGCAGGTGAGCTTACGTCTCAAAGCTCAAAGGAGTCATCAGCCGAATCCTTTTCTTACGTTAATTCTTCTGATTATATAAAATCAACTGAAAAGCAGTTGCAACAAATTCTTGAACAGATTGATGGGGCAGGCGAGGTACGGGTAATGATTACCCTTGAAAATACTTTTGAAAACGTTTACGCCAAAGCTTATGAAAATCAGAATAAACAAGGTGAAGGCTCTTCGGAGGGGAATATAAAAGAATCGTATGTAACAGTTAAAAATGGCTCTAATAATGAAGAGTGTCTTATATTAAAGGTTTATGAGCCGAAAATTAAAGGTGTTGCAGTTGTTTGCACAGGTGCAGATAATTTAAATGTAAAAAAAGCAGTAACGGAAACGGTTTGCGCATTGTTTGATATCAGCTCCGCAAAAGTATCCGTTACTAAAATGATTGAGTGACAGGAGAGTTATTTATGAATGTTATTTTAAAAAAACGTCAATTGATTCTTGCAGGGCTTGTTGTTGCATTAGGTGCTGCGGTGTTTGTTAACTGGTATTACACAGGTGGCGAAATTTCAAACCCACAATCAACAACAGATGCCGATTATGTTCAGAATCTGGGCGAAGCAAAATATGTTAATGCCACAGAAACAAAAAAAGATGTTTTTGAAGAGCTTAAATTTGAGCGCAAAAAGCAACAGGATGAATCCTTGGATAAATTAAACGATTCACTTAAAAATGTTTCTGCAGGTAGTGAAGAGGCAAAAACAATTACAGCATCAATAAACGCATTAACTAAAAATCAACAACTGCAAACAGAGCTGGAGGCTTTGGTTAAAGCAAAAATAAAAGGTGAATGCTTAATAACAATAACCGAAAGCGGTGCACAGGTTGTGGTTGCTAAAGGTGTGCTTAACGATACAATTTCCTTGCAGATACTTGAAATTGTAATTTCCAATACAGATATCAAAGCAGAAAATGTAATAATATCTGAACAAAAATAAAAA
>JAZUMM010000115.1:0-4053 GCA_045603625.1 Acutalibacteraceae bacterium
TGCAGTGCTTTATTATAAAGGATACATCTGGTGGACTGTATTTGTAATTTTCATTTCAGGTTTATCAGATGCAGTTGACGGTAAGATTGCAAGAAAGTTCAATCAGGTCTCAAACCTCGGTAAGCTTCTTGACCCTGTTGCAGATAAACTTACAATTTTTGCTCTTGCAATTGTTCTTTTCCTTAAATTCAAGGAAGCACAGAGCGAATCTATGCAGGCTTTTGCATGGGTATTCTTACTGTTTATCGCAAAAGACATCATTATGATTTTAGGTAGCATTGTACTTATTGCATTGGGAACAAGACCTGTTGCAGCAGAAATCTGGGGAAAACTTGCAACATTTGTATTCTATGCGGTAATGGTGGTAATAATCGGATTTGGCCCTGAAATCGGTGCAATCAGTATGTATTATCCGCAATACACAATTCCTGAAACATTTATGTTTGTTCTTGTTATAGTGGCTGTTGTGTTAACATTTATTGCATTCTTCAGCTATTTACCAAGTGCAATCAAACAAATGATAGAAAATTCAAAGAAAAACTAAGCAAAAAGAGGACACATAATGAACAAAAATATGATTTGCAGTAAATGCAAACAAAGACCTGCCGTAATCTTTATAACAAAGATGGAAGGCGACAAAACAACTAATGAGGGTTTGTGCATCAAGTGTGCTATGGAGATGAATGTTGGCCCGATTAAACAAATTATGGAAAATATGGGTATGACAGAGGATGACCTTGATGATATGAGCGAACAGATGGAGCAGATGATGGAAAGTATGGGTGATGACTTCCAGCTTGGCGGTGCATCAACATTTCCGTTTATGCAGAATATGGGTATGATGCCTATGGATGTTCCCGAAGAGAATATCAAGGACCTTAACGGTGACAAAAAAACTAATAATAAGGGCAAGAAAAAGCAGGGCACAAAGAATGACAAGAGAAAGATGCTTTCTCTTTACTGTACAGATTTGACAGCTCGCGCAAGAGAGGGTAAGCTTGACCGAATTATCGGCAGAGATACTGAAATCGCAAGAGCAATTCAGATTTTATGCAGAAGAACAAAGAATAACCCTTGTCTTATCGGTGAACCCGGTGTGGGTAAAACAGCTATTGCCGAAGGCCTTGCACAGCGAATTGCCGACGGTAATGTTCCTGCAAAGCTTATGGATAAGGAAATTCATTTGCTTGATTTAACAGCTCTTGTTGCGGGTACACAGTTCCGTGGACAGTTCGAAAGCCGAATCAAAGGACTTGTTGAAGAAGTAAAGAGCGAGGGTAACATCATTCTCTTTATTGACGAGGTTCATAATCTTGTAGGTACAGGTGATGCAGAGGGCTCAATGAATGCTGCCAATATTTTGAAGCCTGCACTTTCCCGTGGTGCAATTCAGGTAATCGGTGCAACAACCTTTAATGAATACCGTAAACATATCGAAAAGGATGCAGCTCTTGAAAGACGTTTCCAGCCTGTAAAGGTTGAAGAGCCTTCTGTTGCTGATTGTTATAAAATGCTTTTAGGTATTAAAGAATATTACGAGGATTTTCATAAGGTTAAAATTTCCGATGCTCTCGTTTACAGAGCAGTATTACTTTCTGAAAGATATATTAATGACAGATTTTTGCCCGATAAGGCAATAGACCTTCTTGATGAGGCGTGTACTTGTGCCAACTTAAGAAATGTTGCAATTAGTGATTATCAAAAACTTTACGCTAAAATCATTGAGCTTAATGAAAGGCAAGAGGAACTTCTTGATACAACTGACGAAAAGGGTCCTGATTATGAAGCGATCTCAATGCTTAAGGCAGAAAAAATTGCTCTTGAAAAACAGGCAGCAGAAGTAAAAATCAAAGCAGATGATAACGATGTAACTGAAGAAGATGTTGCAAAAGTTATTAATTTGTGGACAGGTATACCTACTGCTAAAATTATTGAAAATGATATGCGTAAGCTTTGTGACCTTGAAACAAAGCTTAAAGCACGTATTATCGGTCAGGATGAAGCAGTAGAGGTTCTTGCGGCAGCAATAAGGCGTTCAAGGGTTCAGATTTCTGCAGTACGTAAGCCTGCATCATTCATTTTCGTTGGTCCGACAGGTGTAGGTAAAACAGAGCTTGTTAAACAGTTGGCTAATGAGCTTTTTGAAACTCCTGAAACACTTATTCGTCTTGATATGTCTGAGTTTATGGAAAAGCACAGTGTTTCAAGGCTCATTGGTTCACCTCCGGGCTATGTCGGTTATGATGAAGCAGGTCAGTTAACAGAAAAGGTAAGGCGTAAACCTTATTCTGTTGTTCTTTTTGATGAGATTGAAAAAGCACATCCCGATGTTCTTAATATTCTTCTTCAGATTCTTGATGAAGGCAAAACAAATGATGCTCAGGGCAGAACCGTCAGCTTTGAAAATACAGTTATAATCATGACATCCAATGCAGGTAGTCATATTACCGAAAATGCCTTAGGCTTTAACCGTGATAAGAATCAGGCGTCTAAGGATAAGGTTATGAAAGCTCTTAAAGAGTTCCTCAGACCTGAATTTTTAGGTAGAGTTGATGAGATTGTTGTGTTTAATACTCTCGGCAAAGAAGAGCTTGTTAAAATCGCACATATTCTTATTAATGAGTTCAAAGCGCCTCTTAAGGATAAGGGTATAGATTTAACTGTTAAAGACGGTGTTTGTGAAATTATTGCAGATATGTCTGAGGATGGTGGCAGAGGTGCCCGTGATATAAGGCGTACAATCAGAAAAACTGTTGAAGATGAGGTTGCAAATATTCTCATTAATAATGCAGAAACACTTATTTCTGAAATTATTGTTTCTGCCGAAAACGGCGAAATTAAAGTAAGCTTTAAATAAAATTTTTACCGACAGATATATTCTGTCGGTAAATTCATAAGTAGGATAGGTTATGGGTAAAATCGTTTTAGGTATTCTGGCTCATGTTGATGCAGGTAAAACTACGTTGGCAGAATCAATACTTTTAAAATCAGGTGTAATACGTAAAGCCGGTCGTGTTGATAATGGTGACACGGCTCTTGATACCCATACTCTTGAAAAGGAAAGGGGAATCACAATTTTTGCCGGTGAGTCTCACTTTTCACATAACGGTAACGAATATACTCTTCTTGATACTCCGGGGCACGTTGACTTTTCTGCAGAAACAGAGCGTGTTTTAAAGGTTCTTGATTATGCCTTGCTTGTAATAAGCGGTACAGATGGTGTGCAATCACATACAAGAACTCTGTGGCGTCTTTTAAAGGCTTATAAAATTCCTACCTTTGTGTTTGTAACAAAAATGGATTTTGCACGTTTACCGAAAGAAAAAATAATGGCGGAGTTAAAGGAGCTTTGTGGTGAAAGCTGCGTAGATTTTACCGCAGATACACAAAAACGTGATGAAGATATTGCAGTAAATGACGATTCTGTTCTTGAATTCTTTTTTGAGAATAATTACATTGAACAGGAGCAGATTGTTTCATTAATATCTCAAGGTAAGGTTTGTCCGTGCTTTTTCGGTTCAGGACTTAAGGGTGACGGAGTAGAAGATTTTCTGGATAATGTTTCTCTTTATACAACTGCCAAATCTTTTCCTTCGTCATTTGGTGCTAAGGTATTTAAAATTACATTTGATTCCAAAGGGGAACGTTTAACACACGTTAAGGTTACAGGCGGTTCACTTAAGGTTAAGGATACTGTTACATATAACGGCATAACCGAAAAAGTAAATAACATACGCAAATATAACGGTACAAAATTCATTATCTGCGATGAAGCTTCTGCAGGTGATGTGTGTGTAATTACAGGTCTTTCGTCTCTTTCCTGCGGTGATGGAATCGGTATTGAGGAATCATCAAAGGATGTTTATCTTGAGCCTGTAATGAATTACAGAGTTGTTTTACCTAATAACATTGATGCGCAATCCTTTCTTCCTAAAATTAAATTGCTGGAGGAAGAGGATCCTCAGCTCAAAGTTTCGTGGGACAGCTTTTTGCAAGAAATCAATGTAGCCTTAATGGGTGAGGTTCTGACAGAAATTTTAAAAAACCTTATTA
>JAZUMM010000116.1:0-9809 GCA_045603625.1 Acutalibacteraceae bacterium
TTACATACTGAATGTAAATAAAATACATAATCATATTGTATATTTTACATATAATATATACCCATTTTTATAGTATTTTACAATTGAAGAATTTATTTTGTTGGTGTACAATAAAAAGATAGAAATGTAAGGTGGTGAACTGCGTGAACGAGTCTGAAATTTTTATATTCCAAAAAGGCTTCAACTACTCCCAGGACGGGCCGGGAAACAGACTGGTTTATCACCTAAGCGGTTGCAACCTGTATTGCCCTTGGTGTTCAAATCCCGAAGGCTTAAAGCGCACCGCATCCGCCACCTCTATATCTGTTGAGGAGCTTTTAAAAGAAGCGGAAGGCTCAAAAATGATATTTATTGACGGCGGAGGTGTAACCTTTACAGGCGGCGAAGTCTCTTTGCAAAAGGAAGCCGTTCTGAATGCCGTAAAAGAATTGAAAGAACGAAATATTTCCACCTGTATTGAAACAAACGCATCGTTACCTTTATGTGAGGACTTGTTTTCTGAGGTTGACTATATGATTGCCGATTACAAGTCACCGGATAAAGAAAAGTTAAAAAAGTTTACTAATGCAGAGTTAAATGTTATTGAAAACAACCTTTTATACAGAACCTCAACAGGCAAACCGCTGCTTGTGCGTATTCCCCTTGTAAATTTCTTTAACTGCTCCTGTGAGGATTTTGACAGATTTGTAATTTTCTTCAAATCACTTAAAGAAAAATCAAACAATAACAATCTGCAATTTGAAATTCTTACATATCACGAATTCGGCAAGGAAAAATATGATACTGTTGGTCTGAAATACACAGTAACAGACGGATTTGTATCACACGAAAAAGTAACTGCTTTCAAAAACAAGCTTGAAAGTGCAAATTTAAATATTATCAGCACCTGAGGTGATTTATATGTTCAATTTTAATCCGCAAAAAACAACAGAAATGGCAAAAGAGCTTTTTAAAGAAGAAAGAGCGATTGACCATCTTGAAGGCTGGTTCATTATTAAAGAAGAGGAGCAAAAAGCAGAAGAAAAATACTCTTCCCTTCCGCCTATGAACAAAGCAGCCGAAAAATTTCGCGAAGCAATTAAGGTATTGCCTCTTTCCGTAAGTGATAATGCAATTTTTGCAGGCACTCAAAGAGATGCCTTTGCACGTAGCTATGCTTTAATTAATCCAAGCTTCAGAGTAGAAACCTTTGCAGGCTACTGCGACCCTACGGCAGTATACAACGACATTGACCCTACTGAAGAATTCACCGTTGATAGAATCAACTCATTAAGAGAGCTTGATAAAAAAACAGATTACATAAAAACCTTATCAGAGGTTTATAAAAATTGCGAAAAGCATACAGGTGAAGTAGCGTACTTTATTGAACAGGTTACAGGTCACCTTATTCCTGATATGCGCTATGCTTTAAAGCACGGCGTTAAAGCAATGCTTGAAGATATCAGAAATAACAAATTAAATGCAACAGATGAGCAAAAATCAAACTATGAGGCTATGGAAATCGGTCTTGATTGTGTGCTTATTCTGGCAAAGCGCTATAAAACCATTGTTGACAAAAAACTTGAAGCTGCACAAGGCGAAAGAAAAGAACAGCTTCAGCTTTTATCAGATACTCTCGAAAAAGTACCATTTAACGGTGCAGAAACACTTTTTGAAGCAATACAAAGCTTTATTCTTATGTGGCAGGTTATGTGCCTTGAGCAGGCTCCTAACCCATTTGCATTTTCTGTTGGTAATGCAGACAGAATTTTCGAGCCTTACCGCAAGCACGATAATCTTTCAAGAGATGAAGCCGCTGCACTTTTCAAACATTTTCTTGTATTTTTCAACGTTGCAGACAGAAGCTGGGCAATTTCACAGAACCTTATTGTCAGCGGTAGAGATGCAGACGGAAACGACCTTACAAACGACTCTACTTATGCCCTTCTTGATGCATATTATGATATGAATCTTCCTCAACCAATCCTTTCTGCTAAGCTTCACAAAAACACACCTGATAAGCTTTATGAGGAATTAGGCAGATTTTTCTTCACTCCGGGTTGCCTTACACCATCACTTTTCAATGATGATTCACTTTTTGAGGTGTTACCTCTTGCAGGCGTTGACGTAAAAGACGTTGAAGATACCTCTATTGCAGGTTGTCAGGAGCCTCTTATTATGGGTAAGGATAATGCGAACACAACAAACAGTTGGTTTAACCTTGCCAAAATTCTTGAATTAACCTTAAACGACGGTTGTTCACTCATTACAGGCAAAGAAATTGGAACTGTATGCGAAAAAGAGGATGCACTTTCATCACTAAAAAACATCCGTGAACGCTTTTATAAAAATGCTCAGTACTATTGTGATTCTATGGTAAAAGCCGCAAACGGTGCATCTGTTGCCATATCTCACCTGCCTGTACCATTCCTCAGTACACTTATGGGCGGTATTGAAACAGGCTACGATACAAGAGATACTATAAACCAAGGCACAAAGTATAACGGTAGCGGTTGCCTTATTCACGGCTCAAGCGTTGTGGCAGACTCTTTTATTGCTATTGACAAATTAATAAAAGAACGTCCTGAAGATGCACAAAAGCTCATTGATGCACTCAGATGTGATTTTGAAGGATACGAAGAATTACGTGAATTCTTACTTTCTGCACCTAAATTCGGCAATAATATTGAAGCGGTCGATAAGGAAACTGCAGAAATCTGCTCACGTATTTCAGATATGGTACGTGCTCAAAAGAATTACCTCGGCAATAACTTCCGTCCTGATTTTTCCACACCGTCAACTCACCTTACATACGGTTACTGGGTCGGTGCTTTACCTTGTGGCAGAAAAGCAAGGGATATGATCAACTACGG
Source organism: Acutalibacteraceae bacterium (assembly GCA_045603625.1). Lineage (GTDB taxonomy): Bacteria > Bacillota > Clostridia > Oscillospirales > Acutalibacteraceae > DTU089. The sequence goes on from JAZUMM010000116.1 coordinate 2,853, forward strand.
TGTTGACCCGCTTTACGGTGAAGCACAAAACGGCTTAGGCTTCAGAACATTAAGCCTTATGAAATTACCTTTTGAAAAAATGTGCGGTGGCTATGCTTCACACTTTGGCATTGACCCTAAATACTTCACATCACAGGACTACGAGGGAAAAGGTATTGAATTTAAAAACAAGGTTATTAAGCCTCTCTTCTTTAATGAATTTAAAGAAGGTGTTTCTCCTTTCTACCTTTACGTTAACGTTACAACTGCAGAAATTCTTAAAAAAGTTCTTGCAGAGCCTAAAAAATATGCACCAAGCGGGGTTTATATTATGAGAATACACGGCACATTCGTTAACTTCCTTGACCTTTCCCCTGCAATTCAGCAAGATATTATCCGCAGACTTGACCCTGCTTCAACAGCAGTTATGTGTTAAATTATGAATATTTTAGGAATAGATATAGGCACCACAACAGTAACTGCCCTTATACTTGATACGGATACCGCGACAGTTAAAAAAAGTTGTACGTTGCCTAATGACAGTTTTATAAAAACAAATAATTTTGAACGTATTCAGGACCCTGAAAAAATCATTAATACTCTCAAAAATGTAATTAAAGCCGTTACTGACGGAATTGAAATTCATTCTGTGGGTGTTACAGGTCAGATGCACGGCATAATGTACCTTAATAATGATTTCAAGCCTTGCTCACCACTTATAATATGGCAGGATGAGCGCGGTAACGAGATTTTTGAAAATGAAGAAACCTATGCAGAATACCTTACAAGAGTTACAGGTATTAACGCCGCTTCAGGCTACGGGCTTACAACACATTTTTACAATATTAAAAATAATCTTGTACCGGAAAACGCAGTTATGCTTTGCACAATCCATGACTATATTGTGGCATTAATGACAAGCACAAAACCTGTTTCACACACAAGTGATGCCGCAAGTCTCGGTTTTTTTGATTTAAATAAGCTTGAGTTTGATAAAAACGCTTTAAATATTGCAGGTATTGACCCATCATTTTTACCTGACGTTATAAAAGACACGGTAATAGCAGGAAAAACAAATTGTGACTTTTTACCTTGCGGTATTCCTGTCAGCGTAGCTATTGGTGATAATCAGGCATCGTTTTTAGGGTCAGTTGATGACTTCAAAAACTCTGCTCTTGCAAACGTCGGAACAGGTAGCCAGATTTCTTACGTTACAAAAGAGATTTTTGCTGCCGAATCAGGCGAAATAAGACCGCTTATTGATAATCTGTACATCTACGTCGGGGCTTCCCTTTGTGGCGGAAGAGCATATGCCGTATTAAAAAACTTCTTTTCCTTGTGTGCAGATATGCTCGGTGGAACAGATAAAGATTTGTACAAAAAAATGGATATGCTTGCCGAAAACATTAAAAATGCCGATGACAATCTTACAGTTGATTGTTCCTTTTGCGGTACACGCAAAAATCCGTTTATTCGTGGCTCTGTTACAGAAATATCTGACACAAACTTCACTCCGCAAAATTTAATTTACGGCGTGCTTTGTGGTGTTGCAAGAGAATTACATGGTATGTATACAGAAGGCTTACGCCCTTCAGATAACCATACAAAATTAATTTGTTCAGGTAACGGCTTGCGCAAAAGCGAACTGTGGCGTAATATTTTTGAAAAAAGCTTTTCGCTCAGCACGGTTCTTCCAAAGCATTCCGAAGAGGCTTCTGTCGGTGCTTGTGTTTTTTCTTCTGTGGCAAGTGGAATATTTAAAAATATTGAAGATGCTCAAAATGCTCTTCTGAGGTGATTTTATGGATAAAAAACAAATTGCATCTAATCCTGTTTTTTTTGAGAAAAACAGAGTTTTCAGAGTATATCTCGGTGGTAAGCTTTTCTCCGATTTTTTCGGCGATGACAGCGAGGACTCCTTTTACCCTGAAGAGTGGATATGCTCTTCAACAAAAGCATTAAATGAAGGCAGTACAGATGAAAACGAAGGTATTTCAAAAATACTTGGTACCGATATTTATTTTAATAAGCTTTTACAAGAAGAAAAGGAGCTTATGCTGGGCTCACGTAACAGCCTTGACGTTTTAGTAAAGGCTCTTGACTCTGCAATACGTCTTCCTGTGCAGGCTCATCCTGACAAGGCATTTTCACGCATACACTTCAACTCAGAATTCGGTAAAGCAGAATCCTGGGTTGTGCTTGCAACAAGAGAAGATGCTTGCATTTACTTCGGATTTAAAGACGGAATAACAGCGAAGGATTTACAAAAAGCAGTTGAAGACAGTGAAACAGATAAATCTGCTATGGAAAATCTTTTAAACAAAATACCTGTTAAACCGGGGGACGTATTTTTTATACCTGCAAAAGCAGTTCACGCTATCGGTTACGGTTGCCTTATACTTGAAGTACAGGAACCGACAGATTTCACAATCCAACCGGAGCGCTGGTGCGGAGATTACAAGCTTTCTGATATGCAGATGTACTTAACACTTGATAAGGATGTTGCCCTTTCTGTTTTTGATTACTCATATAACCTTGACAGAGTTGAAAACGAATGCAGAAAAACACCTGAAATTATTTATAATAAAGATGGCTGTGTTAAAGAAAGCCTTATTTCAAATAACGATACACCTTGCTTCAGTATTAACCGCTACCTTGTTAATAACGGTATAACAGAAGAGCTTGATGCCCCATGTATATATGTTGTTACAGATGGCGAAGGCGTACTTTGCGGTGAAGATTACGAAAAAGAAATAAAAAAAGGCGACTATTTCTTTATGCCGTTCTCATGCCATAAAAAAATAAAGGCAAAATCTGATGGCAAATTAACTATTGCCGCTTGCATTCCACCGGAGGCTTAAGCTATGATTGAAAAATTTATTTCTGCAAAAAATCGCAGTAAATCCCTTTACAACAATTTTTTTGCATTTTTAAATGATTTTTCTGACGAAGAAAAATGCGAAATAGTTACAGATGTTGCAAATGAACTTATGAAAAAAGGTTCAAAGGAAGATATTTTTTGTGCAGAAACCATACTTGTTTACGCTACACAGCATTATTTTAATGTCTACGATACAAACTACAAGGCTTTGGTTTACTATGCTTTAGGAAGATTAAATGAGCTTTATACAGAAAGCTTTATAAAAGCTTACACATATTATGAAAAATACGTGCTTAACAACACCTTGCACGAAGGTTCGCACGCTATTCTTTTAAGGGCTCTTTTATTACGTGATAATTTTCAATATTCAGAACAGCTTGAAAACGAATTACAGCTTACCCTGGGAGAATATAACCTGGGTTACCGCAACGACAGAATTTATGAAAATCTTGCATCATTCGTTATTGCAAAGCACGAGAATAATGAAGAAAAACAAGATAAGCTTAAAAAGAAGCTTAAAGCAATTGTAAAAGCCGATGAGCTTTTCTTCCTTGACTATTTCCTTACAAAAGAAAAAGAACCTGATAAGCTTCAGGTTCCTCAAAAGGTCAAAGAATATATCATCGCTCTGTAATTTTAATTTTTAAAAACGGTATGGTCAATCTGATTTGTGACCATACCGTTTTTATTTATCAAATCTTTTAAACTCCTTGATGGTACCCGACTGCAGACAAAGGTATGTTATGTAACAAATTTATTCATTATTTATATATCAGCTATACATAAAAAAGAATAAACCCACACCTGTTAAGGTATGGGTTTGATTCTTTGGAAAGAGAAAATGAAATGATTAAGCAATCAAATTGTCTAACTATGTTATACCACAACAATGTTGCAATCTTGTCGCGAAAATGTGAACAAATTGTAAACAATTCCGCAAAATCATAAACACACCACCAAAATATTGGTGTTTTTTCTAAATTTATGTATTTATATTGTGTTTGAGATGTTCTTTTAATTCTCGTTCCCGCATTTCAAGTTCAATTAATTCATTATACCTTTCACGGCGTTCACGTTTTTCTTCATTTAATTTTTTATTGAGGTCAATCTGAACCTGCTTGGCATTTTTTACGTGACGTATATCAATTGTTTCGTAGTTTTTAAGCCGTATTTTTAAATGGCCTGCCTTACTTTTTGAAACAAAGCCCTTTTGAAGCTGACCCAAATCCATCATCTCTGTATTTTCCGTACCAACACCAACACTTATATCAGAACCGAAAATATCCTCATACCTTATTATAATAGGTTCACTATTTCTACGCTTATAAATATAAAGACCGCACTCATCATACTCAATAAGTACCTGTGGTTGCCTAAGGTATTCAATCATTGAGCCGAAGCTTGCAATTACTAAACCGGAAACAAAAAGCCAGAAATAAAAAGTATTTCTGTAACCCCATATTATATCATCATAGCCATATTTAAAGCCTATATAAACTGCACCTAAGGACACAAAAAAGCATACTAAAGAAATAATTGCTGATTTTTTAGACTTATAAGCTAAAACATTCATTATATTTCACCTTAATTAATAGATTTACAATAAAATAATAGCAAAAAAACAAAATAATATCAACTTAAATTTAATGACAATCCGACTGATTTATGGTATACTATTATATATATTGTAAAACAAAGGAAGATTATATGGATATTTTAAAGCTTTTGCAGGAAGAATTCAGTATAAGTGAGCTCCACACAAAAAATATTGTTTCACTTATAGATGACGGTAATACAATACCTTTTATTGCGCGTTACAGAAAAGAAATGACCGGTGCTTGTGATGACCAGAAGCTTCGCGATATTAACGACAGGTTAACATACTTAAGAAACCTTGAAAAAAGAAAAGAAGAGGTTCTTTCTTCCATTGAGGAGCAAGGTAAGCTCACCGAAGAAATTTCTTTAGCAGTTGCTAATGCAGTTACACTTGCAGAGGTTGAAGATATTTACAGACCTTACAAACAAAAAAGAAAAACACGTGCTTCTGTTGCCAAAGAAAAAGGCTTGGAGCCTTTAGCAGAGCTTCTTTTCTCTTTCACATTAAAAGGTGCAGACCTTAATGAGGTTGCCTCAGAATATATTAACAGCGAAAAAGGTGTTGAAACTGCAGAGGATGCATTGCAAGGTGCATCTGATATTATTGCAGAAACCATTTCAGACTCACCTGAAGGACGTAAGGTGCTTAAAGACCTTATTGCAAAGCGCGGTGTATTGCGCTCTGTGGCTAAAACAGAAGAAGATAGCGTTTATCAGATGTACTATGATTATCAGGAGCCTGTTGCAAAAATTCCTTCTCACAGAATTCTTGCTGTTAACCGTGGCGAAAAAGAAGAGTTTTTGAAGGTCAGCATTGAAATTGATGACGAAACCGCCCTTTCATTACTTAATCAGATTTTTATCAAGGAAGGCAGTTCATCCACAGATTTCTGTAAGGCAGCAGCAGAAGACAGCTATAACCGCCTTATATTCCCTTCTCTTGAACGAGAAACAAGAACACTACTTACAGAAAAGGCTAATGAACAAGCAATTAAAATGTTTGGATCAAACCTTAAGCCGTTGCTTATGCAACCACCTATAAAAAACAAGACTGTGCTTGCAGTTGACCCTGCGTACAGAACAGGTTGCAAGCTTGCAGTTGTTGACGGTAATAGCCGTGTTCTGTTTACCGGTGTTATTTACCCTACTCCACCGCAATCAAAAATTGCCGAGTCTGAAAAAACTGTTCTTAACCTTATAGAAAAATATGGCATAGACTGTATATCTATCGGTAACGGTACTGCAAGTAAGGAAAGTGAAATTTTTATTGCAGATACCATAAAAAAAGCCTCAAGACCTGTTTCATATATGGTAGTTAACGAGGCAGGTGCTTCTGTTTACTCCGCCTCAAAGCTTGGTGCAGAAGAATTCCCTGATTTTGACGTTTCTGTTCGTTCAGCAGTATCTATTGCAAGAAGACTTCAGGACCCTCTTTCAGAGCTTGTAAAGATTGAACCCCGTAGTATAGGTGTCGGACAATATCAACACGATGTTCCGCCTGCACAGCTTAACGAATCACTTACAGGCGTTGTAGAAGACTGCGTTAACTCTGTTGGTGTTGACCTTAATACTGCATCAGTTTCCCTCTTAAAATATATTTCCGGCGTTACATCTTCAACAGCAAAAAACATTGTTACTTACAGGGAAGAAAACGGCGGATTTAAATCACGTACAGATTTAAAAAAGGTCAAGGGTCTTGGCCCGAAAGCATTTGAACAATGTGCGGGCTTCCTCAGAATCCCTAAAGGCAAAACACCACTTGACAACACAGGTGTTCACCCCGAAAGCTACGATGCTGCAAAGAAGCTTCTTGAGCTTTTCGGTTATTCACAGAATGACGTTTCTTCAAATGGTGCCCAGGGTATTGGCGGTAAGGTTCAGGAGTATGGTCTTAACAAGGCGGCAGAGCTTTGCGGTGTAGGTACAATCACACTTACAGATATTATTTCAGAGCTTGAAAAACCCGGCAGAGATATACGTGACGATTTACCAAAGCCTATGCTTCGCTCCGATATTATGGATATGAACGATTTACGCGAGGGTATGGAGCTTACAGGCACAGTACGTAACGTAATTGACTTTGGCGTTTTTGTTGATATTGGTGTACACCAGGACGGCCTTGTTCATATTTCACAAATATGTGACAAATATATTAAGCATCCTTCAGAGGTACTTAAGGTTGGTCAGGTTGTTAAAGTAAAGGTTCTTTCTGTTGAAGCTCAGAAAAAACGTATTTCTCTCACAATGAAGGGCGTGCAATAAAACTTAACTTTACAAACAACATTTATTATGTTATACTACTAAATTATTACGATTAATATGTGAGGTATTGTTAATGCTTGAAAAAAGTTATGCTCTTAACCTTATTATAAAAGGTATAGAAGGCACTATGAATAAAATCGGTTTAGAAGTTGAATATCCTGACGGTATTCGTCCTCCCGAGGTTCCTTTTAAAGAAGAAAACGGTAAATCAATTATTATGTACCGTGGCGATGCCGGTC
>JAZUMM010000117.1:0-14710 GCA_045603625.1 Acutalibacteraceae bacterium
TTTTTTTCTCCTTCAAAGCATATTCAATATTATTATCCATAAAAACCCCTCTTTAAACTCATATAAAATAATTGTATCACAAATATTATATAAATCAATAAAAATAAAAACCTTCGTCAAAGACGAAGGTTTTTGGTGAGTTATCGGGGATTCGAACCCCGGACACCCTGCTTAAAAGGCAGGTGCTCTGCCTACTGAGCTAATAACTCATACAGAACCCTGAAATTCAGGGTTATTAACCTAAAATAGCAATCAGCGCAACTGCAACGAGTGCAACTACAAAGAAAATGCCTGCAAGTACTTTTGTGATTTTTGCAAGTTTTGCTTCTTTAGTTCTGCCCTTGTTTTTATCAAAGAAAGAATCGCCACCACCGGCAATTGCACCGGAAAGGCCCTGTTGTTGGCTCTGCTGAAGCATTACCAAAATAATGATTAAAATTGATGTAACAATAAGAACAGCACCGAGAAGGTAATGATACCAATTAAACATATATTTAATCCCTTTCATTCGGAAATCAGTCATATTCACAACGCCCGAATATAATACCACAGCATTATGAAAAAAGCAAGTCTTTTTTTAACTTTTTTTAAAATTTTTTTAAAAAAGTTTTTTGTATAAAAAAAAGAAATAATGTTATAATAATAAAGGCGAAAAAAGCGTTTGCAAAATCAGATTTTATATGAAATTTTAACAAATGAATCTGATTTTATTTTTCGCACCGAGCAGAAAAACTCTGCTCTGCCTGCTCCTTTCGGAGCAGGCATTATTTTTTTATTCTAAAGCAAGCTGCAACTGCTCGCCTGTATCTTCTGCACTAAGCATTGCACCGGCAGCCGGAAGTGTTTTTGTTTTATAGCGATGAGGCTTTGCAAATTCCCCTTCCTTATAAAGACGTACACCTTGAAGCTTATGATACTTTTTAAGTGTAAGAACATTTACGCCTGCAGTATCTTTTGTTGTTTTAGGTGAAATTGCCGCAGTATTAACAAGAAGATGCCTGCCTGCTGTTGAAGTGAGAACAATCTCAGTATCCTCATGGATATAAAGAATATCAACAATCGGCGCTTTATTGCTATACGCCTTAATAAGCTTTTTACGCTTTGTAATTGTTTGATAGCTATCCATTGAAACCTTTGCTACCTTACCGTTTTCAAAGAAGAAAAGCATATAACCCTTATAATCGGTTGTAACTGCCATATAAAGCGGTTTTTCATCTTTTTCAAACTCAAGCTTTGACGGAATAAAGTCACCAAGTACACTTGCTTTTGTATCTTCAAAATCACAAGCTCTGGCTTTGTATACCTGACATTTATCACTAAAGAAGAGAAGCTCTGCAGTATTTGTAGAGCCAAGATACGAAGAGCGCATCTCATCCCCTTCTTTAAACTTATGGTCACCGCCCATTCTTAATGAAAGAGGCGTAATTTTTTTGAAATAACCATCTCTTGTAAAGAAAAGATTAACCTCGTAATCCGGTATTTCTTCAACCAAATCCTCTTCAACATCGCAATCATAAATAATTTCACTACGTCTGTCTTTTCCGTATTTCTGAGCGACTTTTGTAAGCTCCTCAACAATAATCTTTTTAACACGTGATTTACTGTTAAGAATATCTTCCATATCCTCAATACTCTTTTTCAAATCATCAATATCTTCAAGACGCTTGAGAATATACTCTCTGTTAAGATGACGAAGCTTGATTTCTGCAACGTATTCCGCCTGAATTTCATCAATACCGAAGCCAATCATCAGGTTTGGAACAACCTCTGCCTCTTCCTCAGTTTCGCGGACAATTTTAATTGCTTTATCAATATCAAGAAGAATCTTTTTTAAGCCTAAAAGTAAATGAAGCTTATCTTTAGCTTTGTTTAAATCAAAATAAACTCTTCTGCTTACACATTCTGTACGATATGCAATCCATTCTGAAAGAATTTCGGCAACACCCATTACCCTTGGTACACCTGCAACAAGAATATTAAAGTTTGCGCTGAAATTATCTTCAAGCGGAGTCATCTTATAAAGGCGTTTCATAAGATTTTCTGCATCTGTACCGCGCTTCAAGTCTATTGTTATTTTAAGACCGGATTTATCAGTTTCATCACGTACATCGCTTATTTCCTTAAGTGAGCCCGCTTTAACCTTTTCAATTATTTTCTCAATAATTGCTTCACAGGTTGTTGTTGGCGGAATTTCAGTAATATCAATACAGTTATTTGATTTATCATAGCTGTATTTGGCACGAATTTTAATTGAACCTCTACCTGTATTATAAACCTCTTCAAGAGCGGCTCTGTCATAAATAATCTGACCGCCACCTATAAAATCGGGTGCCTTTAATGTTTCAAATACATCAAAATCGGGATTTTTAATAAGACCGATTGTTGTATCACACAGCTCTTTGAGGTTAAATGAACAGATATTGCTTGCCATACCTACGGCAATACCGCTGTTTGTGTTAACAAGTACACTTGGGAAGGTAACCGGAAGAAGCGTAGGCTCCTTCATTGTATTATCATAGTTATCTACAAAATCAACTGTATCCTTATCAATATCTGCAAAAAGCTCTGTACAAATACTCTCTAATTTTGCTTCGGTGTAACGGGCAGCGGCATAAACCATATTTTTTGAATATGCTTTACCGAAGTTACCCTTACTGTCTATATAAGGATGAAGAAGTGTTTCGTTACCTTTAGATAATCGAACCATTGTTTCGTATATAGCAGCATCACCATGAGGGTTGAGCTGCATTGTTCTACCTACAATGTTGGCAGATTTAATTCTGCCGCCGTTTATAAGCCCCATTTTATACATTGTGTAAAGAAGCTTACGGTGAGATGGTTTAAATCCGTCAATTTCCGGAATTGCACGAGAAACAATAACACTCATTGCATAAGGCATAAAGTTTGTTTCAAGTGTTTGGGTTATTTGTTGTGTAACAACCTCACCTGCACCGATAATATTCGCTTTTACCGTTTCTTCTGCTACGGGAGCATTATCTTTTTTCTTTCTTGCCATAATTATCTCCTGTTATGAAATATCTGCAAGGTCAATATACAAGTGACCGTTTTCTGCAATATATTCTTTTCTGTCCTGAAGGTTATCACCTAAAAGAAGCTCAAACTTATCAGCAATAAGCTCTTCAACATCATCAGGCTCAACCTTTATAAGACGTCGTGTTTTTGGATTCATTGTGGTAAGCCACATCATATCTGCATCGTTTTCACCAAGTCCCTTTGAACGTTGGATTGTAAACTTGGCATCACCAATTTCTTCAAGTGCCATTGCCTTTTCTTTTTCAGTATATGCAAACCAGGTCTGACCCTTTGAAGTAATTTCATAAAGCGGTGATTCTGCAATAAAAACCTTACCCTCTTTAAGAAGTGTAGGCATTAATCTGTAAATCATTGTAAGAATAAGCGTTCTTATATGGAAGCCGTCCACATCGGCATCGGTACAAATTATAATTTTGCTCCAACGCAGATTATCAAGATTAAATAAAGATAGCTCTTTATTTGATTTTGAAGAAACCTCAACACCACAACCGAGAACTTTGATAAGGTCTATGATAATGTCACTCTTAAAAATTCTGTTATAGTCAAATTTAAGACAGGTTAAAATTTTACCTCTGACAGGTATAAGCGCCTGAAATGCTGAGTCACGCGCTTGCTTACAAGCACCTAAAGCAGAGTCACCCTCAACAATAAAAATTTCTCTCTCATTTTTATCTTTACTACGACAATCAACGAATTTTTCAACCCTGCTTGTCATATCATTAGATGAAGCGAGTGTCTTTTTAAGATTAAGACGGGTACTTTCTGCCTTAACGCGAGAACGCATATTAATAAGAATCTGTTCACAAAGCTTATCAGCATCCAACTTATTTTCAATAAAATAAATTTCAAGCTGATGCTTAATAAATTCAGTCATTGCTTCCTGAATAAATTTATTTGTTATTGCTTTTTTAGTCTGATTCTCGTAAGAGGTTTGGGTTGAAAAGGACGAAACAACAAAAACAAGGCAATCTTCAATATCCTGAAAGCTGATTTTCGGGTCAGTTTTAAGATACTTGTTATTTTGCTTCATATAAGCATCTATCTGAGAAACGAAGGCACTTCTTGCAGCTTTTTCAGGAGCGCCACCATGCTCAAGAAAACTGGAGTTGTGATAATACTCTTTAAGCTGTTTTGTTTTTGAAAAGCAAAGAGCCATATTCATTTTTAATTTATATTCAGGCTTATCTTCTCTGTCTTTACCTTTACGTTCAGCCTGCCAGAATTGCACAGATGTTAAAGTTTCATCACCAACAACCTCGTTTACATAATCTACAATACCGTTATCGTAGATGTATTCAAACGTTTCAAATCTTGTTTCTGTTAACTGATTGCGGAGAATAAACTTTATGCCATTATTAACAACAGCCTGTTTTTTAATAGTTTCCTGAAAATACTCAAGAGGTATATTGATATCGGTAAACACCTTCATATCAGGACGCCATTTTATACGTGAGCCTGTATCTTTTTTATCATACTCGGTTTTCTTCATTTCACCATTAATTTTACCGGATTTGAAATGAAGCTCATAACAATAACCACCTGTATGAATTTCTGCTTCCATATATTCAGATGCATATTGTGTTGCACAAAGTCCGAGACCGTTAAGACCGAGTGAATACTCGTAACTGCCACCATCATTTGTGTCGTATTTACCGCCTGCATAAAGGTCGCAGAAAACAAGCTCCCAGTTATAACATTTTTCCCTTTGGTTGTAATCTACCGGAATACCGCGTCCAAAATCCTGAACCTCAACAGAATGGTCAAGAAAACGTGTTACTATAATCTTTTTACCGTGACCTTCTCTTGCTTCATCTATGGAGTTTGAAATAATTTCAAAAACAGAATGCTCACAGCCCTCAAGGCCATCGGAGCCAAAAATAACCGCAGGACGTTTACGTACTCTGTCAGCACCTTTTAATTTTTTTATACTGTCGTTACCGTATTCTTTAGATGTTTGTGTTTTTGCCATCTTTTACTACCCTTTCGTAAAAATACAAAATTTTGGTATTATATAGTATATATTATACTATATCTTGTGATTTAGTCAAGTAATTTATATCAGTTTAAGGGTGATTAACGGGACTATGATGAACTACATTTGGCCACTTATGATAATATTTTCTTTTTTGGCTGCAATTGCAACAAAAAATATGAGTACGCTTTCCTCTACTATAATTTCAAGCGGAAATGATGCAATATCATTAGCCATTAAGCTTACAGGAATAATATGCCTTTGGAACGGACTTATAAAAATTGCAGAAAAGAGCGGTTTAACAAAATCACTTTGCAAATTACTTTCCCCTGTTCTTAATATAATATTCCCAAAAATAAAAGACGGTAAAGTAAAAGAAATGATTGCTATGAATATGAGTGCGAACCTTTTAGGGCTTGATAATGCTGCAACACCTCTCGGACTTGAAGCAATGAAGCAGATGCAAAGGCTTAATCCGAATAAGGAAACAGCAAACAATGATATGGTTAAATTTGTAGTTATAAACACAGCTTGTCTGCATTTAGTACCTACCACCGTAACTCTGTTACGTCAACAATACGGTTCAAAAAATCCCGTTGAGATTTTATTACCTGCATTGTTAACATCATTTTGCGCCTTATGTTGCGGACTTACAATGACTGTTTTATTAAAGAGGTTTTTTAAATGATTGAATTTAATAATCTGGTTATTCCTTTAGTAGTAATTATAATAATTTTACACGGAATATTAAAAAACGTTAATGTTTTTTCAGAATTTATTGAAGGAGCAAAAAATGGTTTTAATATAATACTCAACATTACACCTTCACTAATAGGATTAATTTTTGCAATTAATATGTTAAAAAATTCAGGCGGTCTTGAAACACTTTGTAATTTATTATCACCAATAACATCTTTTTTAGGCATACCTGAAAAGCTTACACCTTTAACCATAATTTCACCAATATCAGGTAGCGGCTCTGTTACAATGTTTGAGAGCATATTAAAAGACATGGGACCTGACAGCTTTCTGGGTAAATGTGCCTCTGTAATGATGGGGTCAACCGAAACAACATTTTACACAATGACACTATACTACGGAAGCATTGACGTAAAAAAAAGCCGACACACATTGCCTAGTGCTCTGTGTGCCGATTTTACAAGCTTTATTTTGTCACCTGTAATGGTGAGTTTATTAATAAAATAATTGAGTAAACATAGGGTCAGAATACATAGAATAAGCTGAATTATCCTCGCCTACAATTATATGGTCAATTAAATAAAGACCTAAATTCCTGAACAAAACACAAACTGAACGCGTCGCATCAATATCTGCCGCAGACGGTTCGCTTGCACCAACGGGATGATTATGAATAAGAACTGCCTTTTTAGCATCACAATCTATAACTGCCTGAACAATTTTACGAACGTTTATTGTAGCAGACGAATCATCACCCTGAGAAACCTCAACAATCTTTTTCAGATGCAAAGCCGAATCGAAACAAATAACAAAAACCTTTTCAACAGCTTCTGCACTCAAAACAGAAACCGCAAGATTTTTTATATCCTCTTTATTTTTGTATACAGGCTTCTTTGATAATTTAACTTTTGATGCCCTGCGATGAAGCTCACCGACTGAGGCAATAAGCATTGCGGTATTTTCGCCAACGCCCTTTATCTTGGTAAGACGGCTTAAATCTGATTTTAACATTTCGTCAAAAGAACCGTTAAACTCATTCAAAATATCATGAGCAAGCGCGTTTGTATCCGCCTGAGGAATTGAATAAAAAAGAAGAAGTTCAAGAAGCTGATGATCTTCAAGATGAGAAAAACCGCTATCTGCTACTTTTTCTTTTACTCTTTTCCTGTGACCGCTATGAACAGATTTTTTTGTTTCGTTACCCATAAAATTAAACTATTGCATTTTTAAGTACTTCTGCCATATCGGTTTTTTCCCATGCAACGTCAAGATCTATTCTACCCATATGACCATAAGCAGCAAGTTGCTTATACTGAGGTTTACGCAACTGAAGCTTTTCAATAATAGCAGCCGGACGAAGGTCAAAGTGTTTATTAACAATTTCTTCAAGCTGAGAATCTGCCACCTTACCTGTACCGAAGGTATCAACACGAACAGAAACAGGACGAGCAACACCGATTGCATAAGCAAGCTGAACCTCACATTTGTCTGCAAGACCTGCTGCAACAATATTTTTTGCAACATATCTTGAAGCGTAAGCAGCACTTCTGTCTACCTTTGTAGGGTCTTTGCCTGAAAATGCACCGCCACCATGACGTGAGTAACCACCGTATGTATCAACAATAATCTTTCTGCCTGTAAGGCCACTATCACCAACAGGACCACCAACAACAAAGTTACCTGTTGGATTAACGTAAATCTTTGTATTATCATCAAGATACTTTGCAGGAATTACAGGAATAATTACATTTTCAAGAATATCTTTTCTGAGCACTTCAATATCTATCGGGTCATGCTGAGAAGAAACAACAACTGCTTCAACTCTTACAGGTTTATCATTTTCATCGTATTCAATTGTAACCTGACTTTTACCGTCAGGACGAAGATAAGAAAGTGTACCGTCCTTTCTTACATCTGTAAGACGACGAGCAAGCTTATGTGCAAGAGAAACAGGAAGAGGCATAAGCTCCTCTGTATCATTACAAGCAAAGCCGAACATCATACCCTGGTCGCCGGCTCCGTGAAGATTGTATGCATCCTCTTCACCATCTTTAAGCTCGAGAGATTTATCAACACCCATAGCAATATCAGGTGACTGTTTATCAAGTGTCTGGAATACTGCGCAAGTATTACCGTCAAAGCCACACTCAGGATTATCAAAGCCGATATCACATACAACCTTACGAATGATTGCAGGAATATCAATCTGTGCTTTTGTTGTAATTTCGCCCATTACCATAACCATACCTGTTGTGCAGGTTGTTTCGCAAGCAACACGAGACATTGGGTCCTGTTCAAGCATTGCATCAAGAATAGCATCTGAAACCTGGTCGCAAACTTTATCAGGATGACCCTCTGTTACAGATTCTGAAGTGAAAAATCTTTTTGACATTTTTTACCTCCAAATATTTTAGAACATTATACTCCAAATTAACAGAATTATTTTACACTATTGGTATTTTATTGTCAAGTTATGTAGATACACTTAACATAATTTTAACTTTATTAAAAAACGACGAAAACATAAAGTGAGAGGCAAAAACCTCTCACTTTAACCCTATACTTACAGAAAGAGCATCATCTATCCTATCCATATCAGTTTCCGGAAGATTGCCCATTTTCTCTTTCAAGCGCTTTTTATCAAGAGTTCGTATTTGTTCAAGAAGAACAACACTATCCTTTGAAAGACCGCAAACCGAGGCATTTACACTAATATGAGTAGGCATCCTGGTTTTAAGCTGTTGACTTGTTATTGCAGCCGCAATAACAGTTGGGCTGTATTTATTACCCACATCATTTTGAACTATAAGTACAGGTCTTATTCCACCTTGTTCGGAACCCACAACAGGGCTCAAATCGGCATAGAAAATATCTCCACGTTTAATGTTCAAGCAATCATCTCCGATATATTATTTACATCTTTATTTTTGCCAATAACAAGCAAATTAATCAGAGATGTAAAAAGAACTGAAACTAAATTCAATTCTGACGAAAATATTGCATCGTCATTATAATATATTCCTCCACAGGACAAAGGTGACAAAAAAAGAAAAGAGGTTGCCAAGCAACCTCTTCAACAAATTTATTCGTGAGTTTCAACCTTTATACCAAGATCTTTGAATGCAGTATATGCATCTGACTCCAGGTCTGCAACAACGTAGAATGTTTCAGGACAGCCCAAAAATACGTTGGTACCTATATTTTCTTTTTTTACTGATGACGGAACCTTAACATACTTTAAAGAAGTACAATTAGAAAAAGCATAACCGCCGATTTGCTTTGAACCCGGTGCTAGTTCTGCTGTTTGTAAAGAACTACAATTCAAAAATGCCGCGTTATATAAAGTAACCGCAGGAAGCTTAATATCTGTTAAGGATGTACAATTAGCAAAAGCAGAAGAACCGATTGAAACGTGCACACTTTCACTAACAAAAGATACACTTGTTAAACGTGTACAATTCTCAAACGCTCCGTTTTCAATAACACTTACCGTAGCAGGAATCTGAACAGAGACAATATCTGTGCCCTTAAAACAACCTGTACCTATACCTGTAATTGTTTTGCCCTGAATCTGAGATGGAATTATAATAATAGTTCTGTCGCCAAGATATTCAGTTATAACACCTTGCTCATCCAAAACATATTCTTGAAGCTCACTCTCCTCAGTAACAGGAACATCAAGTGCTTGTGTACTGTCAACAGTAGGTTGAGGTGTATTATTACCGCCACCACCTTGATTCTGGTTACCCTGAAGTTGATAATTAGGAACAATAATGTTACCGTAAATATCAACAAGGTTACCGTAAGCATCAAAGAAATAACCTTGACCATAACCGCTCAAGCCCGCAGAAGTGCTGAGATTTGTTGATGCATCTGTACTGCTTGCATCTGTGGTTGTAACAATATCACTTGCTATTAAATTAATATCTATCCATGAAGATGTGTCAATCGGTATTGCCTGAGTTGTGGTTGGTTGAAGAGTATAATAGCCTGTATCTTCTATTTTATCATCCTCGTTCCAATCCTTCACAAGAGCAATAATTAAAATAGTTGCAACAACAATTACTGCAGCACCTATGGAAATAATAATCTTATTTGTTTTATTCATTATATACCTCACAACGAGATTATTCACTATGTATTATACAATATAAAAATGAAAAAGTACATAGCTAATTTTTACTAATCCGTAAATTTTTCAAAATAATACAGTTTTTTATTATTTTGTTGTTTTTTAAGCCAAAATATGTTAAAATTAAAAAGATAATAAAAGAAATGAGGTTTTTTACATGAAAAAATCCTGGTACAAAGAAATGGTTGTATACCAGATATGGCCACGTTCGTTCTGTGACGGCAACGGTGACGGTATTGGTGACCTTAAGGGTATACTTTCAAAGCTTGACTATATCAAGAGCCTTGGTGCAGATGCTATATGGTTCTCACCTCTTTTTTGTTCGCCGAATGCTGACTATGGTTACGATATTGCTGATTACAGAAACATCAATCCGGAATACGGCACACTTGACGAATTCAAGGTTGTTCTTGAGGAATGTCACAAGCGCGGCATCAAGGTTATTATGGACCTTGTTGTTAACCACACGTCAACTGAACACCATTGGTTTAAAGAGGCTTGCAAAAGCGTAGATAACCCTTACCATGATTATTACATCTGGCGTAAAGGCAAAGGCAAGAACGGTAAAAAACCACCAAACAACTGGCTTTCTACTTTTGAAGGCGGTGCATGGGAATACGTTGAAAGCGTTGACGAATATTACCTTCACGTATTCACAAAGGGTCAACCTGACCTTAATATGGATAACCCGAAGGTCCGCCAGGAAGTTAAGGATATTATGAAATTCTGGCTTGATATGGGCGTTGACGGCTTCCGTGAAGACGTTATTACATACATTTCTAAAAAAGAAGGTCTTCCAAACGGTTTCCCAATACCTGTTGCCTGCGGTATGGAGCATTACAACTGTGGTCCACATCTTTACGAATACCTTAAAGAATTCCACGACGAGGTTCTTTCAAAATATGATTGCTTTACTGTTGGTGAAGGTCCCCTCCTCACAACAGAAAGAGCACTTAAATTTGTTACTGAGGATGAAACTCAGGTTCTTAAAACAATGTTCAGCTTTGACCACCTTGAAGCTGACTGCTTTATGACTGACTGGATTAAAACAAAATTCAACCTCAAAAAGATGAAAAAATGTTACCAGAAGTGGTACGATGCAATGAACGGCAAAGCATGGCATACGCTTTACCTCGAAAACCATGATCATCCGAGAATTGTTGACAGATACGGTAGCCTTAAATACAGAGTTGAAAGTGCAAAAATGCTTGCAACAATGTGTTACCTTCAAAGAGGTACTGTGTTTATTTACCAAGGACAAGAAATCGGTATGACAAACATTGAGCTTCATTCAATTGACGAGTTCAAGGATATGATAACATTTAACAATCAGATTATGTTTGCAAAACTTGGTATCAAGGGTGACAAGTTTGTCAAAATGGCAAATGCCGGTTCACGTGAAAACTCACGTACCCCTGTTCAATGGAATGATGGTCCGTATGCAGGCTTCTCAACTGTTGAACCTTGGTTCAACCTTAACCCTAATTACAAGGAAATTAACGTTGAAGCATCTGAAAAGGACGACAACTCAATTCTCAACTACTACCGTAAGCTCCTTAAATTCCGTAAGGATAATGAGGTTGCTATTTACGGCGATTTCAAACAGTATTACGAAAACAGCAAAGACCTTTTCGTATACGAAAGAAACCTTGACGGCGTTAAGCTTCTTGTTATTGCATCATTTACAGAAAAAGCAGTTGACTTTAAAGCCCCTGCAGGAATTGACCTTTCTAAAGGTGAGCTTGTTCTTTCAAACTACGATAATGCTTCTGTTAATGCAAATGGTTTTGCAACAAAGCCATACGAAACAAGAGTTTATTTATTTAAATAATAAACACCCAAACAAAAAGCCTCGGCAATGCCGAGGCTTTAATTTTTTTATTATTAATTATTTCTTTTTGCTTTTTCTTACTACTGCACCTGCAAGCATAATAATTGCAAATATTATAAGATAGAAAAGAACCGGGAATGAAAATCCGCCTTTTGCTTTTGCATTGAGATACGGTGTAATACCGTGAGCATAAATTGCAGCAAATACCATAAAACCACAAGCAATTGTTGCAATAATCGGTAAAAGAAAACGTTTAACAAAGCCAAGTTCCTTTTCTTTAACCATCCATATAATAAACATAGGAATATACATACCGTAAATTGTAATGATCGGAAGCTCTGAGGAGTCAAAGTTGAAATAACCGAACCAACCATCAGTAAGGTTTGCGCCATAGAAATATACGAGCCATGCACTACATACAAAAAGACCCCAGATTGATGAGTTTGTAACCATGTTTGTGTGCTTATCGACAACGCTGAACATTTCAGGTTTTGGGCCTTCATTACGGGCAGCAATAGCATACATACCACGTGTGGCACCAACCATAAGACCGTTAAGTGTACCAAGACAGGATATAACAATACAAATGTTAAGGAAAGCACCACCAACATTACCAAAAACATTTTTAAATGCTTCAGGTGCACCTTTTTCCATAAGAACAGCATTGGAGGCTCCGCCTGCAACACCTATATAATACAACACGTAAGCAATAACAACAATAATTGCACCTAAGGTTAATGCGATAGGAAGATTCTTTTTAGCGTTTTTAAGCTCTGCGTTAATTGAAGTGGCAACAATCCAGCCCTCATAAGCAAAAACAGTTGCAACAACTGCAGCAAAAAGGCCTGCACCTTTACCGCCTGAAACCTCGCTAACAATTGTTGAGAAATTTTCTGTAAGAACGCCATTTTTTAAACCATATATTGTACCAACAATAGCCATTAACGTAATAGGAACAAGCTTAATTACGGTTGCACTAACCTGGAATTTACCTGCAAGCTTTGGTGAAAATGCATTAAGTGTATATGAGGCAATAAGTAAAAAGCCGGCAATACAAAGAACCTCAGGATCAGCAGCTTCCCAACCAAAAAGAACACCTAAATAACGTGCCGAAACCCAAGCAAGAACAGAGGTCATACCCGGATAATACACGTTAACCATAAACCATGCAAGGTAATATGCATACCCTTTACCGCAGGTAACCTCAGCATAGTCAACAACACCGCTGACTTTTTCGTACTTCTGAGCCATTGATGCAAATTGTAATGAACAAATAATCATAAGAACGCCTGTGATTACCCATGCGAGAATACCAAGAGGCATATCACCACCGGTTGCATTTAAAACATTCTGTGCTTTAAAGAAAACACCGGAACCGATAACTGTACCAACAACCATACATATGGCGGTAGGTAAGCCGTATTTTTTTTGAAGTTTTTCCATATAATTCACCGCTTTCTATAAGTACAATTGTACTTAATGTAAAAATAATAATACAAAACTATTAATTTGTAAAGTAATTTTTTTGTTTTTTTATTAACAATGCATAAAAACAACGCTCTCATAAAGAGAGCGTTGCTGATTACAGGTTAATTATCAAATGTGATAGAAGCAATCAAAAATATCCTGAACTGTATTCTCGCCATATGTTGTAACAGTTATTGATGCAATATAACCGCCACACTTCATACCTGCAGAAGCCTGATACATTTTAACACCGTTTATTTCTGCTGAAGAAACTATTCCGGTATATGTTTCACCGTCAATAGTAATATCTTCTACATTAATCACAATATTTGTATAGCCCATATCTGCAAGCATTGATTTAAGTGTAGGAATTGTTGCTGTAAAGTTTGCTTCAAGATCAGCTGCCAAAACCTGAGCAACTGTACTCTTTTCAAAAATAACAGAAACATTATCAAGACCATTTGCGGCATAAGCCTGCATATCTGTATATGTTGCTGCACTTTCCATAAACTTTGTATAATCATCACCAAGAGTATCTTGTGTATACTGGTTAAGCTCTGCAATTTCTTCATCAGTTGAGAAAGTCCAACCACTATCTAATTTACAAGCAACACCGAGGAACTTATTATTGTATTCAAGACCTGTTGCTTTACCGAGTTCAAATTGTTTTTCTTCGCTAGCTTCTTCAGTTGCCTCTTCAGTATCTTCCTCTGTATCTTCTTCTGTTTCTTCTTCTGTTTCATCATTGGCAATCTGTTCACCTTTAACATCATCAAAATCGTCATCGGTAACAGTGCTACCGCCACCACATGCAGCGAAACTGAAAATCATTGCTAAAACAAGCAACATTGCAAATAATTTTTTCATAATTCCATATCCTTTCTTTTAATGCAAATGCATTTATTAAAGTAATTTAATAATACTAAATCCTATAAAATAAAGCAATGCTTTTGAACAAAATAAGCTTAACCTAAATACACAAACTTTAACTAAAAATCCTAGTTATTATGACCATAATGATGATATGAATTTTTTTAAAAGTACTAACTGAAAACAACAAAAAAACACAATAAAGAAAAACGTATGTTTTAAAAAAAGTGCAACCAAACGGTGTATAAGTGAGAGTAAGAACGACCAAAAGTATTGTGGCAGCACTGTTCGACAAATTGGAATTTATATAGCTCGATAATACGGACAAATATCTTCATAATATCCGTCTTTCATACGAAAACCATTTGGTATTGTCCCTAATTGAGTAAATCCGAGACGCTCATATAAATGTCTGGCATGTGTATTTGTCGCAACAACTGCGTTGAATTGCAAAACAGAAAAACCGTGTTTGCGTCCTTGTTCAATACAATCTAACACCAGTTTTTCTCCTATATGTAATCCTCTGCTATGAGAACTCACAGCAAAACTTGCATTACAGATATGACCGCATCTTCCTATATTGTTCGGATGTAAAATATAAAGTCCGTATATTTTCTCTGTTTCGTTATCTACTGCAACACCCGTATAGGTTTGTTCTGCAAAAAAGATAGTGCCGCTTTCAAGA
>JAZUMM010000118.1:0-1641 GCA_045603625.1 Acutalibacteraceae bacterium
TGAAGCAAGTAGTGCAAGAATAAATTAAGATGTATTTTATAGTGTTTCACGTGAAACAAAAGAACTCTTGCCGAAGCAAGAGCTCTTTAATTAATTATTCATCATCTTCTTCAAGCTTTGCATCTGCAATAACTTTTTCTGCAACGTGTGCAGGAGCATCCTCGTAACGTGCAAACTCAAGTGTGAAGTAGCCTCTGCCGGCAGTAACTGAACGAAGAGTAATTGCAAAGTCACTCATTTCAGCCATCGGTACCTCTGCAACAAGCTCCTGAGTCATTGTTTCCTCTGCAGGACCCATACCAAGAACTCTACCGCGACGTTTATTAACATCACTGATAATATCACCTAAGTTATCATCCGGAACGTATGCCTTAAGAGTGCCAACAGGCTCAAGAATTGTAGGTATTGCCTCAGGAACGGCTGCCTTAAATGCAAGGCGTGCTGCCATTTTGAATGCCATTTCAGAAGAGTCAACAGGATGGTAAGAACCATCGTGAAGACAAGCCTTAATACCTACCATCGGGTAGCCTGCAATAAGACCGCCTGCGATACAATCAAGAAGACCCTTTTCAACTGCAGGGAAGAAGTTCTTCGGAACTGCACCACCAACAACCTCATCTGTTGTGAATACAAATTCTTCTTCGCCCATATATGGTTCAAAACGAATCCATACGTCACCAAACTGACCGTGTCCGCCTGATTGCTTTTTATGACGACCTTGTTTATCAACAGTTTTACGGATTGTTTCTCTGTATGCAACACGAGGAGCAGTAAGCTCAACCTCTACACCATATTTGTTTTTAAGCTTTGAAACGATAGATTCAAGATGCTGCTCACCAAGACCTGAAACAATTTGCTCTTTTGTTTCTTTATTTGTATAGAAGTGCATTGCGCCGTCTTCTTCTGCAAGCTTGTTAAGACCTGAAGCAACCTTATCCTCTTCACCCTTCTTAACAACGTTAACTGCCATTGAGTAGCAAGGAGCAGGGAAGTCAACGCCTTTAAGCTCTACAGGGTTTTTAGCGTCGCACATAATATCGCCTGTTTTGAAGCCTGCAAGCTTTGTAACTACACCTATATCACCGGCGGTGATTTCAGTAACGTCTTCCTGCTTTGCACCCTTAACCATAACGAGCTTACCCATTTTTTCTTCTTCTTCGGTGCGAAGGTTATAAGCCTTTGTAGCAGGTGTAATTTTACCTGAAACTACCTTGAAGAATGACATCTTGCCGATGAATGGGTCGGCAACTGTTTTGAAGCAGATGGCGGCAAGAGGGCCGTCAGGGTCACAAGCAATGTCGCCTTCATCCTTAGGAGAAGGAGCAAGCTTTGTGATACCGTTAAGTACAAGGTCTACAGCGTCTGTAGTAAGACCGGAGCAAGCGTATACAGGAACAACAGTACCGTCCTTAACGCCCTGTGAAAGACCTTTAACGATTTCGTCATGAGTAAACTCTTCGCCATCGAAGAATTTCACCATAAGCTCGTCGTCTGCAGAAGCACCAGCCTCTGTGAATGAGGCGTGGATATCGTCAATAAGAGCATCAGAAGGCATAGCAACCTCTGTAGCCTTACCATTATCATATTTAAATGCCTTGTTCTGAAGGAAGTTTACGTAGCAATCTACCTTACCGCCTACAA
>JAZUMM010000119.1:0-3299 GCA_045603625.1 Acutalibacteraceae bacterium
AACATCAATGGGCGCTTACAGCGTAAACAACAACGTTAAGCTTCCTAAGGACTATGAGCCTGTAAGCTGCGGTGACCCGACTCACAACCATGTTGACCCATACAAGCTCTTGGATGCAGGTGCAGGTCTTCTCCCTGAATCAACCTTCTATTTCTACAACCAGCCACACGAAAGCTCTGCTTCTAACGATGTATTTATGAAGCTTGCTTCTTCAATCCTTATGGACAGCAACTTTACAAGCGTACATTCTTATCCGGATGTATTCCCTCAATTCAACAACTCAAGACAGGTTAAAGGTCTTATGAAGGATGTTGCTGAAATGCAGGAATATGATACATCAAATCTTCCTGAAGAGTATGTAACAGAGCTCAACGAGTCAATTGACCAAGTTGTTGTAATGCTTGATAACACAGTTGTAAATGTTTTTGAAACTGAAGAAGCTGAAAAGCGTTTCTACAACATTTGTGAAGAAATTGAAAAATATGAAAACGGTGAAACTGAATATGTAGAAAAAGAAAACACAGCATATTTTGATTTCAGTTATGTTCTTCAAGACATTTTCTTCATCCTCAGCAGAATCCTTTTCGCACTCTTCGGTGGCGGCGGATTTAGTGATATGTAATTAATTACAATACAAAAAGGTCGATACTTCTTTTGAAGTATCGACCTTTTATTTTTATATTAAAGATTATCATCTTGAAAGGATTGTATTCATAAGACCCGGGTCATCTGTTATAAGACCATCAACGCCTAATTTAATAAGATGCTTTGCAGTACTTTCTTTATTAATTGTCCACGGGTTAACCTGTATACCTGCTCTGTGTGCCCTTTCAACGTAAAGCCTTGTTACATACATAAAAAACGGATGGAGAGCGTCTGCACCAATTTCCTTACAAAAGCTTACAGGTCTCGGAGCAATTTTTAATGAAACAAGATTATCAGGACTGTAAAGAATACCTGTTTTACATTTTTTATCTACCTTTTTACAAACAACAAGTATTGCAGGGTCAAAGCTTGAAATAAGAAGTTTATCAAAAAGACCGTGATTTTTTACTGCATCAATTGTTTTTTCTGCAAGCTCTGTTCCCGCTTCACCAAACTTTTCACTTTTCAGCTCAATGTTAAGAACATTCATTTTATTATACATCTTTTTGCTGACTTCAAGAAATTCATCAAGAGTGGGAATTTTTGTACCTTCAAACTCCTCGCCCTTATATTTACCAAAATCATATTGACGCAATTCTTCAAGAGTCATATTTTTAATTGCACCTTTACCGGTAGATGTTTCATCAATAGTAAAGTTGTGACAAACAACAGGTATACCATCTTTTGTAAGATGAATATCTGTTTCAAAGCCATCGCAGCCTATCTCTATTGATTTTTCAAATGCTGCAATTGTATTTTGCGGTGCAACTTTATTAGCACCTCTGTGAGAAATAACATTAACTCCGTTCATATTACGCCTCCGTTTCTATTATACATTCATTATACTATTGAAAACACTTTCTGTCAACGACGACGGAATATACCGTAGCCGATTGCACCACCTATTGCCGCTACACCACCCGCAATAAGTGCAATTTTATGTTTAACCATTTCATCGGCATCCCAAACGTAGCAAAGCTCATTCCATAATGATTTACCGCATATATCATCAAAGGTGTACATTTTTGTTTCATATGTACCATCTTCATTAATATCAAATATGCGCACACCACGCATACGGCTACCGTAACACCTGAATGATGCACAAGAGGTCTGAATAAATTCAATGCCGTCCACATTACCTATGAAGCAGTTTCTGTGGTCGTGACCAAACACAACTGCCTTAACATCACCACATTCTTTTATTGCTTCCATCTGACCGTTAGCATCACTTACAGTACAAGGATATTCGCCCAATTCACCCTCAACACCATCTTTGAGTTTGAAGTATTTGCCATCAGGACCAGGTGTGGAGCCTTTGCAATCCTTTGAGCATTCTTCTATAAGTGAAAGAGTTTCAATCATTGGTATATGTTGAAACATAAGAGATGGCACAGCCTTACCACCATTTTCAGCCGTTAACTGAGCTGATCTCTTTTTATACCACTCAATAGCCTCCGGCTTAAGCATTTCAAAGGTTTTATCCTGTTCTTTATCGTGCCAGGCAGATGACATCATCCAAATGTTGAATTTAACTGTTTTACCATCCTCTGAATATAAAGGAATATTGTAGGTATCGCAATCCGGTGACTCTTTGTCATCAAGACCAACGTTACAGCTAAATTTCCTGTAAACGTCTGCCTGCTCTTCTTTTGTAAAGCTGTTACGGTCATCGTGATTACCGTAAATCATGGCAAATGGAATATTACGCTCTTCAATAGGCTTAACAAGCTTATGAATAGCTGTTTCCATTGCTTTGTATTCACCTTGTACATCTTTAATAGCAAGACGTGTACCTAACCTTGCATCACAAAGGTGGTTACCTAAAATGTTATCACCGGTCAAAACAATAAGATCCGGCTTATATGCATCGTAAGCGGTATTAAGCATACGCACCATAGTTGGTCTGATAAATTGCAAATCCTGTGGATCACTGACCTGCATAATTCTGAATTTTCCATTTTTAAATTTTAATTGCATAAAAGCCTCCAGATATATTAATTAAGTGGTAAAAAGGATTTTGCTATACCGAAGTAAACCAAAAGTGAAACTGCGTCCACAATTGTTGTAATAAACGGACTAGCCATAACCGCAGGGTCAAGCTTTAAAATCTTAGCACCAATCGGAAGAATAGCACCAATAACCTTTGCGCATATAACAGTAGCGCAAAGAGTAAGTGCCACAACTAAAGCAACCATTTCGTTTACACCATCTGTTTTAAGAAGCATACCATCTATAAGAATGATTTTAACAAAGCAGGCAATTGCCAAGGATACGCCACACAATACAGAAACACGTATTTCCTTCCATAATACCCTGAAAACGTCTTTAACCTCAACCTCACCTAAAGAAAGACCACGAATAACCGTAACTGATGCCTGGCTACCGGAGTTACCGCCTGTACCCATAAGCATAGGAATGTACGCAGTAAGAATAACAAGCTTGGAAAGTGCATCCTCAAATGAAGAAATAATCATACCTGTAAAGGTTGCAGATATCATAAGAAGAATAAGCCATGGTATACGGTTTTTCCACAATTCAAAGGCAGATGTTCTGAGATATGCTTTATCAGTAGGAGCAATAGCTGCCATTTTCTGGAAATCTTCTTCTGCCTCTTCCTGAATAACGTCAATAGCATCGTCAACAGTAACAAT
>JAZUMM010000120.1:0-9204 GCA_045603625.1 Acutalibacteraceae bacterium
AAGGATACTACTATCGGTCATTGGGAAATTGCAGGTGTTATATCAGAAAAGCCGTTACCAACCTTTCCACAGGGCTTTCCCGAAGGCTTTATAAAACAGCTTGAAGAAAAAATCGGCATATCTGTTTTATGTAACAAAACATATTCAGGCACAGAGGTTTTAAAGGATTACGGAGAAGAGCATATAAAAACAGGCAAGCCTATTGTTTACACATCTGCCGACAGCGTTTTTCAGATTGCAACACACGAAAGTGTTGTTCCTGTTGAAAAATTATATGAATACTGCAAAATTGCACGCAGTTTATTAAAAGGTGATATGGGCGTAGGCAGAGTCATTGCAAGACCCTTTGAAGGTGAATTCCCCTTTAAAAGAACGGCACGCCGTCACGATTTTTCTCTTGAACCACCAAGGGAAACTATGCTTGATATATTAAAAAAGGATGGCTTTGACGTTGTCGGTATCGGCAAAATTAACGATATTTTTGCATCACGAGGTATTACGGAATACGTTTACACTCAAAACAATGCAGATGGTATGACAAAAACAGATGAATACCTGAAAAAAGATTTTAACGGTCTTTGCTTTGTCAATCTTGTAGATTTTGATATGGTTTACGGCCACAGAAGAGATGTTGACGGTTATGCAAAAGCCATTTCTGAATTTGATAAATGGTTAAACGGCTTTATAAATAAGCTTGAAGATACAGATGCGGTAATTATAACTGCAGACCATGGCTGTGACCCCTCTTTTAAAGGCACGGACCACACAAGAGAATATGTACCATTTGTGCTTTACGGCAAAAAAATTGAGCCTGAAAACGCAGGTACAGTAACAGGGTTTGACTATATCAGTAAAACTGTTATCAGTATTCTGAAAGGTTGATTATATGGAAAATAAAGAGCTTCTTCAACTTGCAATAAAAGCAATGAAATATTCTTATTCACCGTATTCCGATTGTAAGGTCGGTGCCGCACTTTTATGTAAAAACGGCAAGGTGTACACAGGTACAAATATTGAAAATGCTTCATTTTCTCCTACTGTTTGTGCTGAGAGAGTTGCATTTTTCAAAGCAGTTTCCGACGGTGAAAAAGGCTTTTCTAAAATTGCTGTTGTTGGTGGTAAAAACGGAGTAATAAACGGTATTTTTGCTCCTTGTGGTGTTTGCCGACAGGTTATGCGCGAATTCTGCGACGACGATTTTCAAATCATTCTCGGCGAAAGCGAAAATACATTTAAAGCGGTGGCATTAAGTGAGCTTTTGCCACATTCATTTTCTCCGAAGGACGTGAAATAAAATGAGAATGTATGACATTATAAAGAAAAAACGCGATGGCGGTATACTTTCAAAGGAAGAAATAGATTTTTTTATTACAGGTTATGTAGACGGCTCTATTCCTGACTACCAGGCATCAGCTTTATGTATGGCTATTTTTTATAAAGGAATGACAGAGGAAGAAACCGCAACTCTCACCTTAAGTATGGCACACAGTGGAGATACTGTTGATTTATCCCGCTTTGGCAATATGACCGCAGATAAGCATAGCACAGGCGGTGTTGGTGACAAAACAACTCTCATAGTTGCTCCTATTTGTGCAGCTGCCGGCTGCATTATGGCAAAAATGAGTGGTAGAGGTCTTGGTCATACAGGTGGCACGGTAGATAAATTAGAGTCTATCGAGGGCTTTAACACTCAGCTTTCAACTGAAGAATTTTTTAATACGGTAGAAAAAACGGGTCTTGCAGTTGTGGGTCAAACAGGAAACCTTACTCCTGCAGACAAAAAGCTATATGCCCTTCGTGACGTTACGGCAACGGTTGATAGTATTCCCCTTATTGCATCAAGCATAATGTCAAAAAAACTTGCAGCAGGTGCACACACAATTGTGCTTGACGTAAAATACGGCTCAGGTGCTTTTATGAAAACTCCTGATGATGCAGAATCTCTTGCGAAAGAGATGGTTAAAATCGGCAACAATTGCGGAAGAAACACCTCTGCAGTTATAACTAATATGGACAGACCTTTAGGCAATAATATCGGTAACGCCCTTGAGGTAATAGAGGCTATTGACGTTTTGCAGGGTAATGGTCCGCAGGACTTAAAAGAAGTTTGCCTTGTCCTTGCAACACAGATTGTTTCCCTTTCAAAAAACATTTCAAAAGAAGATGCAAAAGCACTTGTTGAAGAAACTTTTTCAAGTGGCAAAGCCTTTTCAAAATTCAAGGAATGGATTAAAGCACAGGGCGGAAATACTGCGTGGATTGATAACATCGGGCTTTTCCCAAAAGCAGAATATTCCTTTAATATAATTGCAGAAAATGATGGCTACATCGCTTCAATGGATGCAGAAAAAATCGGTATAAGTGCAGTTATTCTTGGTGCAGGCAGAGAAACTAAAGATGACACCATTGATATGAGTGCAGGTATTGTTTTAAATAAGAAAACAGGAGATAAAATTTCAAAAGGCGATGTAATTGCAACGCTTTACACAAATAAAGAAAGTTCTGTTTCATCTGCACAAAGAATATTCCTTGAAGCAATTGAAATAACAAATGAAATAATAACGGAATCACCTTTGATTTACAGTGTGATATAAAACTAGTGAGGCAACCATTAAAGGTTACCTCACTATAATTTTACCCGTTAATATATATATCTTCTGCTTTTTGTTGTGCCTGCAGCAGAATTTGTTTTATTAAATCAACACCTCATTAATCGTATATAAACAAAAGCCTCTTCAAATCTGAAGAAGTTTTTCTGCATTAATGTGATATATTTTTTCTTTATCGCTGTCTGAAATATCAAGCGTCTCTATCATTCTTATATCCCACGACGGTGAGTGCCACGGGCAATCGGACCCGAAAAGAATCCATTCTGCACCTTTCTTTTCAAGAATACGCTGTGCTCTTTCTTTAGGCATTGAAGCATAACCAAAGCCTGTATCAAAATACACAGGTATATCGCACAAATATTTTAAAACATCCTCGCCCATATTAGCACTGCCCCAGTGAGCACAAACCATAGGTGAATCTATCCATTTTGCCGCTTTTCTCAGCCTTTCGGGTGTTGCGTGATACGGTGCAGGGTAACCCATATCTTCACCTGCATGAAAAAGCACTATAAGCCCTAATTCCGATATTTTTTTGTAAATAGGCTTCATTTTTTCATCGTCAACAAAAAATTGTTGATACTCGGGATGAAGCTTAATACCTTTCATTCCCATTGATTTGATACGTTCAAGCTCCTCAAGAGCGTTTTCTGCCCACGGATAAACAGAGCCGAAAGGAATTATACTGTCACATTCCTGAGATTTTATATAATCATTGACCGCTTGCTGTTGTTTTTCGTTAGTTGCAATTGCAAGAGCAACGCTTTTATCGATCCCGTCTGCTTGCATTCTTTTTTTCAGACCATCAATTGTACCGTCTGTCTGAGGAATAAGTCCGCCTGATGCAAAGCTCAGCTTTTCCATAGCATTTTTTGCAATTTTTTCAGGAAAAGCATGGGTGTGAAAATCTATAATCATTTTATTACCTTCTTTTTTGCGATGTAGATATATTAATACTATTCCTCAAAAATTACAAGATATTTAACGTAACAAAAATACAGAACAACAATTAAAGATGTTGATA
This sequence comes from Acutalibacteraceae bacterium, assembly GCA_045603625.1. Taxonomy (GTDB): domain Bacteria; phylum Bacillota; class Clostridia; order Oscillospirales; family Acutalibacteraceae; genus DTU089. The sequence continues at coordinate 3,631 of JAZUMM010000120.1, forward strand.
AAACTTCTTGATGTTTTAAACTATAGTCGCTACATGAATTTGATTTGTAAGAACGCAGTCTCATAATCTGGAACCATGCGAAGCTTTATGATAATGGCGTAGCCCCGAAAGTCCTAATTCCTCATTCCAAATTTCTGATTTTCGTGAATCTCCGATGTTTACAAATTCAATTCCCTTTTTAAATTACCACCGAGGATTGCATGCTTTGCTTCTTCGGTGATTTGAAGATTTTTAATTCTTTCAATGGCTTTTTTTGTTTTATCTGCTTTATTGTAAGGGAAATCAAGGCCGAAAATACTTCTTTCAATTCCTGTCTGGTGAATAAGCGTGCAAAGGTCATCATCTGTTAAAGACCAGGCACCTTGCCTTTCGTTACCCATATCATCAATTTCCATACCGATGCTTGTCCAGCCGGCAAATGTGTTGTGTATTTCGCCTCTTGAATTGTTATTCATAATAAGAAGTGCTTCTTTAAAAAAGCTGTAACCGCCCATATGCTCCATACTGAAACGTAATTTCGGGAAATTATATGCAACCTCATCAAAAAGGAGCATGCTGTAATCTGCAATTCTGTGCCAATGGAGACCTGTGTGGAAGGAAATAAACAAATTCTCTTTTTCCGCAACCTCATAAACTCTGAAAAGGTCAGAAGAATCGATTTTCACCTCTTGATACGCAGGATGAATCTTTATACCTAAAAGTCCAAGGTCAGATATATGCTTAACTTGGTCTTCTAAGTTATTTTTTGTGAAATCAACGGAACCAAAGGCAACAAGCTGAGGCTCATTTTTTATTTCGTTTGCAATCCAATCATTAGGATTTTGCCCTGTTGAAATGTCGTACATATCCATTTGATTCTGAAAAGGAGCAAAGCAAACTGCTTTTTCTATTTTACATTCATCCAGTAACGCCTTAAGAAAATCCTTATCTGCCTCAGGCTTTGTGTTTTTAGGGAACAGATGAGCGTGGTTTGCATAAATTTTGTATTCAGACATAAATTCACCCCGTATTAATTTTTTAAACTTAACCTTATTGTAAGCCCGGTTTTATATTTTGTACATCTTAAACATTGATGCATAAAGACCGCTTTTGGCAATCAATTCATCGTGGTTACCGCTTTCTGCAATACCATCCTTTGTAATAACAAGAATTTTATCTGCATTTTTTATGGTTGTAAGGCGGTGAGCAACGGTAATCGTTGTTCTTCCCTTTGCAAGAAGCTCAAGTGATTGCTGAACAAGGTGCTCGCTTTCATTATCAAGGGCGCTTGTGGCTTCATCAAGAATAAGAATTTTTGGGTTTTTAAGAAAAACTCTGGCAATGCTGATTCTCTGCTTCTGACCGCCCGAAAGCTTTACGCCTCTTTCACCAACGTAAGTATCAAATCCGTTAGGCAGTCCTTCTATAAATTCAAGTGCACCTGCAAGGCGTGCAGCCTCTTTAATATCTTCAAATGATGCACCCGGCTTACCGTATTCAATATTTTCACGTACAGAGCCTGAAAAAAGGTAAACATCCTGTTGTACAATACCAATATTTTCTCTAAGACTTTTAAGAGTGACGGTATTAATATCTGTACCGTCGATTTTAATTGTACCTTCTGTTGTTTCGTAAAAGCGGGGAATAAGGTTGCATATTGTTGTTTTACCGCCGCCTGAAGGACCTACAAGGGCACAGCTTTCACCGCTACCGATGCTTAAAGAAACGTTATCAAGGATTGTGTCTGTATCTTCAGAATATTTAAATGAAACGTTCTGAAAATCAATTTTACCTTCTGTAACAACAAGGTCAGAGGCATTCTCTTTATCAAAAATTTCAGGCGGAGTATCCATAATCTCTGCAAAACGTTCAATACCTGTCATACCTCTTTGGAATTGCTCGGCAAAATCAATAATTTTGCGGATTGAGGTAAGAAGTGTTGCAATATAAAGAAGGTAGGCAATATAGTCAGGAGTTTCAATTTTACCTTTGTAAAGGAAGTATGCGCCTGCTACTACAATAATGATATACATAAGACCTTCAGAGGCACGGTTAATTGAGCTGTGGGACCCCATGTACTTGTATACCTTTGATTTAATTTTAAGAAACTTTTCGTTGCCTTTTTTGAATTTGTTTTCTTCAATTTTTTCGTTAGCAAAGGATTTTACAACGCGTACCCCTAAAAGCGAATCCTCTATCTGGCTGTTTAATTCACCAACAACTACTCTCGATTCCTTAAAGCCTTCGCGCATACGCGTTTTGAAGTATTTAAGACAGAGCATCATAATAGGGAGAACCGCAAATAAAAGAAGGGTAAGAGGAACGTAAATGTTACAAAGAATTATAAATGAAACAAGTATTTTCACGCCTGCAATAAAAAATTCTTCAGGACAATGGTGAGCAAACTCGGTAACATCAAAAAGGTCACTCGTGATACGTGACATAATTGTGCCGACCTTTGTATTATCGTAGTAGGAGTTTGAAAGCTTTTGTAAATGCTCAAAAAGGTCTTTTCGCATAGATGTTTCCATTTTTGTGCCCATAATATGACCAATGGAAGCCATGTAGTAGTTTGCAAGGGCATCAATTGCTCTTAAAACAATGTAAATTCCGCCTATGGATAAAATGATTTTTGGGGTTAATAGCTTTACATCTGCTATGGCAGTTTCTGTAATATATTGCACAAACAACGGCAATACAAGCTCACAAACTGTGGTAAGAGCAGCACAGAATAAGTCAAAAACGAGAGTTTTCCAATGGCTTTTGTAATAGGGTAAAAAACGTTTAAGCAATTTAACATTGCTGGTCTTTTTTTCGGTGTTTTTAATCATATTTTCTCCTCAGTGTGGTTATATCAAGAAATTTATTGTGAACAGATAAGTTGATTTTATCACATTTACTTATAAAACAAAAGATTTTTTTCGTAAAACTATTGATACTTTTTCGTTTTTCTGCGATAATAAGATGATTAATTATAATTTATTATAATGGAGATTTATGGTATGAATTACGATTGTAACAAACTAGCGGATTTATTGTTTCCGAACGTTACCTTAACGGTAGCAGATTTGGAGGCAAAATATCCTGAAAGGAATCTTCCTGAAGGTGCAAGGGTAACACGTTTTGCACCAAGCCCCACAGGTTACCTTCATATAGGTGGTCTTTTTGGTGCGTTGGTAGATGTGCTTACTGCAAAAGCAACAAAAGGTGTTTCGTACCTTCGTATTGAAGATACAGATAAAAAAAGAGAAATTGACGATGGCGTTTCTGCCATTATTAACGGATTTGACTCCTTCGGCATAGGCTTTGATGAGGGCGTTACCGGCTTTAATGAAGAAAAGGGTGCATATGGCCCGTACACACAAAGCCAACGTGCAGAAATTTATCAGGCAGTTGCAAAGGAGCTTGTGCAAAAAGGGCTTGCTTACCCGTGCTTTTGCACAGCGGAGGATTTGACACAAATACGTGAACAACAGGAAAAGGGCGATGCACTTATCTGGGGGTACTTTGGTAAATGGGCAAAGTGCCGTGACCTTTCCTTTGAAGAGATTGAAGCAAATATCAAATCAGGTAAATCTTATGTGCTTCGTTTCCGTTCCGACGGTCAGGAGGATAAAAGAATCTTCTTTGATGATGTAATCCGTGGCAAAATTGAGATGCCTGAAAATATTATTGATGAGGTTCTTTTAAAGTCAGACGGTATTCCTACTTACCACTTCGCACACGCTTGCGATGACCACTTTATGCGAACAACTCACGTAATCAGAGGCGAGGAGTGGATATCTTCCGTTCCGAAGCATATTGCACTTTTTAAGGCTTGTGGCTTCCGTGTTCCTAAATATGCACATACACCACAGGTTATGAAAATAGATGAAGAGGACGGTACAAAGCGTAAGCTTTCAAAACGTAAAGATCCTGAAGCAGCAGTAAGCTACTTTGTTGAGCAGGGCTTCCCGAAAGAAAGCCTTATTGAATATCTTCTTACACTTCTTAATTCGAATTTTGAAGATTGGCGCAGGGCTAATCCTAAGGAAGATGCTTTCAGCTTCCCATTTAACCTTAAAAAGATGAGCGCAAGCGGATGTCTTTTTGACCTTGTTAAATTGAACGACGTAAGCAAAAATGTAATTTCTGTTATGAGCGCTTCTGAGGTTTATAACCTTGTTTGTGAATGGGCAAAGAAATTTGACGAGGATTTTTATAAAGCATTCACGAAAAATGAAGAGTTTTCAAAATCAATGGTAAACATTGACCGTGAAAGTGCTAAACCAAGAAAAGATATTGCAAAATGGAGCGAGGTTAAAGAATATTACTCATATATGTTTGATGAGTATTACGTTGCAGATTTTCAGCTTCCTGAAAATATCAGTAAGCAAGATGCAAAATCAATTCTTGAAAATTACATTGATGTTTACAGCAGTGCAGATGATAAAGATATCTGGTTCTCAAAAATCAAGGATTTATGTGAGCCTTTAGGCTTTACACCGAATGTTAAGGAATTTAAAAAGAATCCGGAGGCATTTAAGGGCCACGTTGGTGACGTTTCAACGGTTATACGTCTTGCTGTTACATCAAGAAAAAATACTCCTGACCTTTGCTCAATAATGAGTCTTTTGGGCGAAGAGAGAGTTGCACACAGAATCAAGGCAGTTATTGATACCCTTTAAGGAGAGATATATATGGAAGAAATTTTTGAAACTGCGGGTAATTTTATCCACGATATTATTGATGAAGAATTAGCAGAAGGCGTTAATACAAGAGTGCAGACTCGTTTTCCGCCTGAGCCAAACGGCTACCTTCATATAGGTCATGCCAAGGCAATTTGCATTGACTTTACAACTGCTATGAAATACGGCGGTGTTTGTAACCTTCGTCTTGACGATACAAACCCTGCAAAGGAAGATATTGAATACGTAGAGTCTATTAAAGAGGATATTGAGTGGCTTGGCTTTAAATGGGAAAAATGTCTTTATGCATCAAGCTATTTTGATTTTCTTTATGAATGTGCAATTAAGCTCATTAAAGATGGTAAGGCTTATGTTGATGACCTTACCGCAGAGGAAATGAGAGAATACAGGGGTACACTTACAGAGCCGGGCAAAAACAGTCCTTACAGAGACAGAAGTGTAGAGGAAAATCTTGATTTGTTCAAAAGAATGACTGACGGCGAATTCCCTGACGGTTCAAAGGTGCTTCGTGCAAAAATAGATATGGCGTCACCTAATATGAATATGCGTGACCCTGCAATTTACAGAATTATGCACGTTGACCATCACCAGACAGGCGATAAGTGGTGTGTTTACCCGATTTATGACTTTGCTCATCCTCTTTCAGATGCACGTGAAGGTGTAACTTATTCACTTTGCTCACTTGAATTTGAAAATCACAGACCGCTTTATAACTGGTTTATTGAGCAAATCGGCTTTAAGGAGCCACCAAGACAGATTGAGTTTGCTCGTCTTAACCTTAACTATTGCATCACTTCAAAAAGAAAAAATATCCGCCTTGTTCCAGATAAACTTGTTTCCGGCTGGGATGACCCGCGTATGGCAACAATCTGCGGTATGCGTCGAAGAGGTTACCCTGCAAAGGCAA
>JAZUMM010000121.1:0-6277 GCA_045603625.1 Acutalibacteraceae bacterium
CACAAAAGACTTGCTATTGAAGCGGGTGAAGACCCTAAAAACAACCCGATTGAATATGTTTTAGAATGTATTGACACTATTTACTCAATAAAACATAAAAACGGTGCTATAAGAAGAGTTAACGTAAATATTGCCGCAACTACTGTTGAAAATTACAGAAAGCTTAAAGATGCAGGCATAGGTACATATATTTTATTCCAAGAAACATACCATAAAGAAAGCTATGAAGAATTGCACCCGACAGGACCTAAACACAATTACGCTTACCATACTGAAGCTATGGACAGAGCTATGGAAGGCGGAATTGATGACGTTGGTTTAGGTGTGCTTTTCGGTCTTGAAAAATATAAATATGAATTTGCGGGACTTTTAATGCACGCTGAACATCTTGAAGCAGTTCACGGCGTAGGTCCACACACAATAAGCGTTCCAAGATTAAAACGAGCAGACGATATTGACCCAGACCAGTTTGACAATGGTTTAGCTGACGATATTTTTGAAAAAATTATTGCGTGTATAAGAATTGCAGTACCATATACAGGTATGATTATTTCAACACGTGAAAGTCAGGAGGTTCGTGAAAGAGTTCTTGAACTTGGTGTTTCACAAATCAGCGGTGCTTCAAGAACTTCGGTTGGTGGTTACACAGAAGAAGAACGCCCACACGATTCTGAACAATTTGACGTTTCTGACCAAAGAACACTCGATGAAGTTGTAAACTGGCTTATGAAAAATGGTCATATTCCATCATTCTGTACTGCGTGCTATCGTGAAGGCAGAACAGGTGACAGGTTTATGAGTCTTTGTAAAAATGGTCAGATTCTTAACTGCTGTCATCCTAATGCTCTTATGACTTTAACCGAGTTTCTTGTTGACTATGCGTCTGAAGAAACAAAAAAGGTTGGTTATGAGCTTATAGAAAAAGAATTGAATAAGATTATTTCTGAAAAAGTTAAAGCAATAGCTAAACAAAATATTGAAGATATTAAAAATTCCAATAGACGAGATTTCAGATTTTAAGGTGATTTTATGAGTTTGAATTCAATAGCTTCTGCAGAAAGAGTTCATATCGGCTTTTTTGGTATGCGCAATGCAGGTAAATCAAGTGTTGTTAATGCTGTTACAGGTCAACAGCTTGCAATCGTATCTGATGTTAAAGGCACAACAACGGACCCTGTAAAAAAAGCGATGGAGCTTTTGCCTATCGGTCCTGTTGTTATTATTGATACTCCCGGTGTAGATGACATTGGTGAGCTTGGTGAAATGCGTGTGAAAAAAACTCTTCAGATTCTTCGTAAAACAGACATTGCTGTTTTAGTTGTTGATTCTGTCCGGGGCAAAGCTAAGGAAGATGAAGAGTTAATTGAGCTTTTTACAAAAAAGAATATTCCTTATATTGTGGTTTACAATAAATCAGATATTTCAGAAAAAGCCTTTGACTTAAAAGAAAATGAAATATCAGTAAGTGCAAAAAGCGGTACACATATTTTTGAGCTTAAAGAAAAAATTGCTGCCCTTGTTAAATCAAACGAAACAAAAAAATATATTATTTCCGATTTGATAAACGAAGGCGACATTGTTGTTTTATGTATGCCTATTGATGAATCTGCTCCTAAAGGCAGACTTATTCTTCCGCAACAAATGACTCTTCGTGAGGTTTTGGACAGTAAAGCAATTGCAATCTGTTGTCAGGATAGCGAATTGCAGAGTACGTTGTCATCTTTAAAGAATAAGCCCGGACTTGTTGTAACAGATTCACAGGTTTTTAATAAGGTATCAAAAATTGTCCCTGAGGATGTTTATTTGACTTCATTTTCAATTCTGATGGCACGTTATAAAGGTGAACTCAATTCTCTTGTTAACGGGGCAGCTGCTTTATCTCAAGTTAAAACAGGTGATAAAATTCTTATAAGTGAGGGCTGTACACATCATCGTCAATGTAACGATATAGGTACTGTTAAAATACCCGGATGGATAAAGGATTACACAAAATCGGAACCTCAGTTTTTCTTTACATCAGGCGGCGAATTTCCTGAAGATTTAACAGGGTATTCTCTTGTTGTTCATTGTGGCGGATGTATGCTCAACGAAAAAGAAATGAAAAGTCGTATGCACATTGCTCAGTCACAGGGCGTTCCTATGGTCAATTACGGTATGGCAATTGCACAAATGAACGGTATTCTTGAAAGAAGCCTGAAAATCTTTTCATTAGAATAATGTTTATGTATTCTTAACAAACAAATGCTCTCAAAAACTTATAATATAACTAATTGTTTATTTTAAGTAGTTGTGATACACTAAAAAAGAATTCAACTTTAATAATAAGGAGTTTAATATGAAAAAGCTTTATTTTATTACAGGTAGCCAGGATTTATATGGTGAAGAAACCTTAAAGCAGGTTGCTTCAGACAGTAAAGAAATGGTTAACTTTCTTGACGAAAAAATCAATAAGGTTGAAATTATCTGGAAACTGACTGTACGCAGTAGCGAAGAGGCAGAGGATGTTTTAATTGAAGCATCTGCAGATAAAGAGTGTGTTGGTGTAATTACGTGGATGCATACCTTTTCACCTGCAAAAATGTGGATAAAGGGCTTGCAGGCACTCACAAAACCACTTCTTCATTTACATACACAGTACAACAGGGCACTTCCATATAAAACTATTGATATGGATTTTATGAATCTTAATCAATCTGCTCACGGTGACCGTGAATACGGCTTTATTTGTACACGTCTTGGTATAAAGCGTGAGGTTGTTGCAGGCTATTATAAAAACGAAGGTGTTCTTAAAAGAATTCAACGCTTTGCAGATGTATGCTGTGCAATGAATACGTCACATAATCTTAAAGTGGCAATGTTTGGTAACAATATGCGTGATGTTGCAGTTACCGATGGTGACAGGGTTGAAAGTGAAATTCAATTCGGTTGGAATGTTAACTATTACGGTATTGGTGATTTAGTTGAGTATATTAATTCTGTTTCAAATGATGAATTAGAGAGTAAATATGAAGAAATTACGTCAAAATATGAGCTTGATACAGATAATATTGATGCCGTTAAGGAACAAGTAAAGTATATTGTTGCTTTTGAAAAATTCTTTAATGATAAACAAATCGGTGCATTTACAGACACCTTTGAAGATTTACACGGATTAAAACAGCTTCCCGGTCTTGCATCACAAGAGATGATGTCAAAGGGCATTGGCTTTGGTCCTGAGGGCGACTACAAAACAAGTGCACTTATGGCAGTGCTTTGTAAAATGGCAGAGGGCAGAGAGGGTGCAACAGCTTTCCTTGAAGATTATACATACGACCTTACAGAAGGTGAGGAGCTTGAGCTTGCATCGCATATGCTTGAGGTAAGCCCTGTTTTTGCTGCATCAACACCAAAAATCCAAGTGCATCCGTTAGGTATTGGTGGCAAGGCAGACCCTGCAAGACTTGTTTTTGATGGTATTCAGGGTAAAGGTATTGCAGTTTCTATGGTTGATATGGGTACACATTTCCGTCTTATTTGTGCAGATATTGAGCTCATAAAACAGCCTGAAGAAATGCCGAAGCTTCCTGTTGCTCGCGTTATGTGGAAGATTCTTCCTGATTTTGCAACCGGTGCTGAAAAATGGATTTATGCAGGTGGAGCACATCATGCAGTAGTTTCAACTGCGCTTACTAAAGAGGATATTGAACTCTTTGCTAAGCTTACAGATACCGAGGTTATATTTATAAGTTAATTAAAAAACGTCTCAGTTCAATTTGAACTGAGACGTTTTTTTAAAATTGAATAAAATAATTATTATTATCAAGCGGTCCGCCTGTCATAAGCTCAGGTGCCGCATTTTTTAAATGTGTAAGTGTTCTTATAAGTCCGCTATTTTTTATTCTAAACTTCTTTACAAGCTTTAAAGGGAAAGCAAGGGCTTGTGTGAACACTATGTAATATGCTGAGCCTTCTTCATACTTTGTAAGTGAGCCGTCAAGAATAGAATGGAATGTACTGTAAACAATATCCATAACCTTGCAGTTACCAATTTCTTTTGCAGCTTTTTTATCAATCGCTTTACCGAAAGAAATAAAATTCATTATTCTTGCAGCTTTTTTTACTGTAAGCTTATCAAGCCATTTTAATGCAGGCTTTGCAAGCTTCCATATCTTGTTTGCTTTTTCTTCGGAAACACCAAGGCAGGCAACTAATGCAGAGAAATCTCTTTTTTCATTTTTTACTGCTGCTTCAATTACTTTTGTAAAGAGCCTTGTAGCATGGTTTTTTAAATATTCGTTTGTATAAGTTTCACCATTGTATTCAAAGCTTTCAATATGCCTTGTTTTAATATCTAAACCATTTTCTTTTGCTTCAACGTAAACAATTGGTGCAGGGTAGCCACTGATTGATGCAACGTTCATTTCATAAAAAGGATTACCATTTTCAGATTCAATCCGTCTTATATGCTGCATATGAGAGTGACCTGTAAACATAACAGGGAAACTTATATCAGCAAATTTTTTGCACAAAATTTCTCTGTATTCAACAGAGCCTTTTCCGTTTATAACTCTGTCAAATTCTGTTAAATGAAGGTGATGATGTTGCATACCAAAAACAATATCACCACGTTTTTTTGCTTCTTCGGTTTGAGCTTTTATCCAATCAAAATGCTCATCGGAATAACCTGAACCACCGTTTCCGTTCTGGTCATCATCAAGGCAAAATACGGTAACACCTTCGCAAGGCCTTACAACGTATGAAACCTTATCCTGATGTGTGTGAAATTCTGAAATTGCTTCATCAGGACCAAAATCGTGGTAAAAATCGTGAAGCTTTTCAGGCGGAACAGTTTCCACATCATTGTAAATGTTTTCGCCTTCGTATCTTCTTGGGTTACCGTCGCAACACCAGTCGTGTGTAGCGGTAATCACATAAACAGGCTTGTGCTTTTTGAATTCAAAAAGCAATTCGCGCATTTCCTCGTGAGAGCAAAGCTCACCATCGTTTGACAGGTCTCCTGCAATCATTAAAAACTCGGCATCTGAGTTTTTAATTTCATCAAGAGCCTTTTTTATTATTCCTTTAGACGGAGCAAGCATTTTTTGGTCGGAGCCCGCTCTTCTTTCGTATGCTTCCCCTGAACAACCTAGTTTTTCAGAATAGTAATGCGGGTCAGCAATAATTGCAAATTTAGCTAATGTTTTCATTATAATACCATCCGATTAAAGCTCAACGCCATCAGGCACCGAACCCCATATTATGCGTATTGTGGAACCGGCACGCTTATATTTTATTGGGTTTAAAAGGTCTGTGTTTTGTTGCTTTTTAAGAGCCTGCATAAACGCCGTAGCCATTGTGTTATCTGTAAATTTAAGTGTCATATCAAGTGTGATTGTGAAAGGTATACCAATGTGAAATACCTTGAAGCCTGTAAGCCACCAGTGTTTTTCAGGACCTCTTGAAAATACATATTTACCTTGGTTATAAAAGTCAAACTGCATTTCAATAAGGTCTTCATCGTCAGCGCAGTCGTATTGCATAACTTTGTCAGGGTCCCTGTTGTAAAGTCCAATTTCAGCACCGGCAGTAATACCGTATTGACCTTTCCAGAGCTGAATCATCCACTCTTTATCATTGTAAACGAATTCAATTCTCTTTGTGTCAAAAATCATACCGGCAAGAGGCGCCGCCATATCAAAGCCTACGTTATACCCGAAGTATCTTTGCCATGGATATAAAGGTGTGTAGTAAACACCTTGTGCTTCATCGTATGCAAAGCCGGCAGTTGTGAGAATTTTACTTGCTGTATTCGGGTCAGTTGCAAAAAGTAAATCCTGAATGTCCTTAACAGGCTCTTCTTTTATACCGGTATCCGGTTTTGCGGTTGTTGGTTCGTTTTTGCTTGTAGTGGTTGTTGAACCTTGAGATGAAGGCTTTTGTGTTGTAGTAGCTGTGGAACTTTGGGGTACTGTAGCAGTAGTGGTTGAAGCGTCACTTTCAGATGGTGTAACAGTAATGTTTACGGTAACATCACCTTCGGTATATTCGGTTACATTATCTCCGGCAGGTACAGTTGTGCCTGAGCTGGATTGTGTAGTTTCACCATCATCAGTTTTAACAAGTGAACGTGTTAATTCAACAAGTCCGCATCCTGAAAAACAAGTAATAATAACAAGGGTGAATGCAATGACCGGTATCAGTCTTGCAGTTTTTTTCATTTTTTTCATCCTTTCAATACATTGCTCAAATACATAATAATGAGTTTTTGGCAACATCAATATAATCCATTTTCTACTAT
>JAZUMM010000122.1:0-9235 GCA_045603625.1 Acutalibacteraceae bacterium
TGAATAAAAGAAACAACGAATTGCTTTTGCAATTCGGTGTCTTTTTTACATTTTAGATAAATCCAATTTTTCGTATTTTGTAATAAATGCTTTAAAAAACTCAAGAATCTTTTCTGTTCCGCCTTGTTCATTACTTTCACAGTTAAGTACAAGCAAAGGCTCATGCACACTCATTCTTAAAAGAAGCCAGCCGTTACCGTTGTTTTCATCAAAATTAAATCTTATACCCTCATAATTAGACGGTGCAATTGTTGTAAAATCTGTTTTTTCTGCTAACAACTTTAAATCATTTATGACGGACATACCGTAATCCTTGAAATCCTGAAGCATTATTTTAAAACGAATTTCCTTTTCTTCAACAGGAAGCTTAAGATTTTTTATTACATGGTCAATAGATTTACCCTCTTTGGAAAGTCGTGCCGCTTCAATTATTATTTTTGTTATAAGGTAAGCACCGTCATCAAGATAGTAATTTTCAGAAAATGCGGCGTGTCCTGAGGTTTCTATGGCAAGAGGTGCATTTTTATTTTCTTCATTTTGCAACCTTATTGCTTCATCAATAACGTTTTTATAACCACGTTTAAATCTGTGGTGAACACCACCCAAATCTTTTTCTATAAACTCATTAAGTCCATCTGAAGTTACAGAATCTGTAACAATAACGCCATTTTCAACACCGTTAAGAGCAATGAAGGATGCAAGAGCAACAAGCTTATTTCTGTTAATTTCCTGTGCATTTGCATCAACACAAGCCGCCCTGTCACAGTCGGTATCAAAAATAACACCTAAATCTGCACCTGAAATTTCAACTGCTTCACAAATTGACTGCATAGCAGCCTTATTCTCAGGATTGGGAATGTGATTGGGGAACGTACCGTCAGGCTCCAGAAAGCGACTGCCATTTGTATCTGCACCAAGCACATTAAGAACCTTCTCAGCATAAAAAGCGCCAACGCCATTACCTGCATCAACAACAATTTTAAGATTTTTTAACGGTTCGTGGTAATTTTCTGCATTAACTCCTTTTTTAATCATTTCGCAAAGGTCGGAGCAATATTTTTCCATACTGTTAAGCTTTTCGGCTTTTTTTGCAGACTTTGATGCTTTATATGGATTTTCCTGGGCATATTGAAGAATTTCTTTAATATCTCCGCCTGAAAAACCACCATCACGTGTAAAGAATTTAAGACCGTTCATTTCCATTGGTAAATGGCTTGCCGTAATTTCTATTGATGCATCAACGTTAAAATTAATTATAGTCATAAACATTGACGGAGTCGAACAAAGCCCGCAATCGTATGCATTAACACCCAGAGAAAGAAGAGTGTTTACAACCGTATCAAAAATTCTTGGTGAAGAAACACGGGAATCATAGCCCACAGCAACTGAAAGACTTGATTTATTAAGCTTATTCTTTAAAAAAACAACTAAGGAATTTACAATATATTCAAGGCGTTCATCTGTTAAATCAACACCCTTTCCATCCTTTTCTATTGCAGTACCGCGAATATCGGTTCCACTTTTAAGGTACATTAAATCATCCATTAGCATTCTCTCCTTAAAACATAGTATACTCTTTCGGTATCCTCTTCAGGTCCGCCACAGCTTAAATCCTTATAGCGCTTAAGCACCTTAAAGCCGTTATTTTCTGCGGCTGACGTTATTTCTTCATCACTGAAAGCAGTTTCGCAAAAATTCTCATTAAAACGTTCATAACAAGAGCCGTTTTTCACAAAAAAATCAAGATTGATGTTTACTGTTCTTTCATCCTTTAAAAGTCTGTTTTGCCATACACAGTAAACATTTTTTTCATCATAAACAAATGTATTATTACCAAGCACCTTCTGATGCTTATAAAGCGTATTAACATCAAAAACCATTATGCCCTTATCATCAATAAAGTTTTTAAGAACCTTAAAGGTTTGATTAAGCTCATCTGTACTTTCAAGATGATTTATACTGTCAAGGGCACAAACAATTGCACCTACTGTACCGTAAAGGTCAGTTTGTTGCATTTTCTGACAAAGGAACATTATGCTCTGCTCCTGCTCATAGGCTTTGTTCTGTGCCTCCATAAGCATTTCGGCAGAAGCATCTGTGGCAATAACCTCGTACCCCATTTTTGAAAATTCAACAGAAAGGGAGCCTGTTCCGCAAGCAAGGTCAAGAAGCAACCCATCCTTAATATTAAAATCTAATAAAATACTACGTATGTATTCTGCGCGTTTTTTATAATCCACGTTTACTGTTAAATCATCGTAAACTGCAGCAAAGGAAGAATAAGACATTTTTTGCCTCCGATAACAATATTCAATTTATTTTAACACATATTTTTGCCATTAACAACAAAAGATGCAATGGTAATTGTCAAAAAGAGCCAAACAAATTTGTCAATGTTGTACATTCCAAAAAAATGGTAATATATGTTAATATATTATTAACATATTGTAACGGAGGATTATTATGAAAAAATTTCTTTCTCTTACTCTTGCAATGATAATTATATGTATTGGTGTTTTACCCTGCTTTGCAGCAGATGAAGAATGTAATTGCGGTGAATCACCTATCATTTATATTGCGGCATTAGGCAGCGGTTATGTTTTCCGCGATGCAGGTACAGAAAATGAAAAACAGCTTTTCAGACCAAAAACAGAGGATATTCTTACTGATTTTGCACCACTTGTTCCCGCAGCGGCAGATTTGCTTCTTGACGGCGACTACGATAGCTTTGGTGACGTTCTTATTGAATGTGTTAACGTTTCTTTCGGCGACCTTGCAATGGATGAAAACGGTAACTCATTACCAAACGTTACCTCTGAAGAATTTCATCCTGAAAATGCAGACCACGGCATAAACCACAGCTATTACTTTGGTTACGACTTCCGCGAAGACCCTATTGAAAATGCAAAAAAGCTTCACGCATTTATTCAGGAAGTTAAAGAAATTACAAAGCACAGCACAGTTCGTTGCAGAGCATCATCTATGGGTGGCGTTACTGCACTTGCATACATAAAGCTTTACGGCACAAAAGATATTGAAACACTTATTTTACAAAACTGTCCTCTTCAGGGCACTGCAGTTGCAGGCGAATTATACAACGGTAAGGTTCATATAGATAAGGATGCACTTGTTCGTTATGCATCAGGTGCACTTCCGTCACTTGACAGCGACTTTGGTGCAGGCATACTTATTACACTTATTGATATGTTTGACTCTGCAGGTGTATGGCAAGGCCTTGTGGACATTGCAGATGTTATTGTTGAAGAATTAGAGGACAGAGTTTTTGAAGAAGCACTTATTCCGATTTTTGGCACAATGCCGGGTATATGGAGCTTTGTTCCCGATGAATATTACGAATCTGCAAAGGTATTTATGCAGCTTGATGCAACAGAAAACGCTACACTTTTACAGCGACTTGATTATTATCATTACGAGGTTCAATGTAAAGCAGGCGACCTTTTAAAATCTGCACAGGCAGACGGCACAAACATTTACATTGTTGCAGGCTACAATATGCAAAGAACTCCGCTTGTTGATGCTTACAAAAACAACTCCGACGGTACTGTTGATACACAATACGCATCTGTTGGTGCAACATGTGCATATATAGGCGAACAGCTTCCTAAGGATTACAAGCAGGCAGTTGCATCTGAATACAACTACATTTCACCTGACAGAGTAATTGATGCTTCCACCTGTGCACTTCCTGAACAAACCTGGTTTATTAAGGATATGCTCCACTCCACCTGTCACGACGGACATGATGAATTTTATAAAATTCTTTTTAACAGTAAAGAACAGCTTACCGTTCACGATATGAAGGAATATCCGCAATTTATGCAAAACGATACTGTTAACCAGACCTTTACACGTGTTGAAAGCGAAGGTACAGAGCTTGAAGAGGCACTTAAGGATGCAACACAACGAACCAGCTTTTTTAACATAATGAAGCTCATATCCACATTCCTTAAAAGCTTCTGGAAATTTATGATGGGATAAAATTTAAAACCAATAAAAAATCAAGGCATTAAATTTAATGCCTTGATTTTTTTATAATCTGTCTAAGGTTAATTCGTATGCCGGAATAAACTCATCAAGAAAAATATTTGCTTCCGGAACATTTGCTTCAACAATACGTTTTCTTGTTGAAGCCTCTGCCTCGCAAAACTCCATATTTCCTGCCTTACGCTCATCAATACATTTTATGAGAGCACTAAGCTTATCTGCCGCTTTAATAAGAGGCTTGAGCTCTTCATCCTCATCACAAGTAAGAAGAGATGAAAAAACATCTCTTAAGTCCTCAGGAAGCTTGGAAATAAGCTTACGGTTTGCAGAGTCCTCTACTGCCTTAAAAGCATTTGTAAGCTCCTCGTTATCATATTTAACGGGCGTTGGCATATCTCCTGTTATAATTTCGTGTGCATCATGATAAAGACCTAAAACTGCAGCACGGTCGGCATTATAGCTTTTATTCAGGCGCTTATTGCCGATTACTGCAAGAGCGTGAGCTATAACAGCCACCTCTTTTGAATGACTGTCAAGACTTTCGCTTTCGGTATTACGCATCAGTGCCCAACGGTCAATATATTTCATACGTGAAACCATTGCAAAAAATGTGTTATTCATAATAATTCCTTATTTTTTAAATTTAATTTTAAATGTTTTAATTTCAAACGGTTTGAATCCTGCGCATAAATATTTACCGTTATAATCAACGTGTGTATCCTCTTCTTCAAGAAGGTTACATTCTGTTGCCGCTTCAATTTCATTACTAAAAATGAAGTTTGCGCAAGTTTTCTTGTTAGCTGTTTCGTAAGCACGAACAATAATATTGTCACTATCCTCTGCAAGCTTAATAGTTTCAATAACTATATTTTTCTCAAGGCAAGAAGCAAAGGAATAATAACTGTCGATTGTTCCGTTTTGTGCCTTTACAGGAACCGCATAAAGCGGGAAGTTTACACTATACGCCTCTTTGACAGTACCGGAATCTGCAACGCCTTTTTTATGAGGATAAATTGAGAAAGTAAAAGAATGGAATTCTCTGTCCTGAACAGTATTAGGTCTTGTAGCACAACGGAAAAGTGTAGGACGGATTCTGCCGTGCTTAACATCACAACCATATTTACAGTCGTTAAGGATTGAAAGACCGAAGCTGTTATCTGAAAGGTCAACCCATTTGTGCATTGACTCTTCAAACTGTGCAAATTCCCAGGTAGTATTTGTAGTTGTTGAACGCTCAATATTACCGAATTGAATATCAAAGGTTGCCTTTGTGGCATTTACATCCACAGGGTAATCTGCTTTAAGCACAACGTGGTCCTCGTGCCAATCTGCTTCGTAATCAACATCAATTCTCTCAAGAGCATCATAAATATTGTAATACTCTGTAAAGGTTGAATTACGGAAGGCTCTTTCAACCTTATATACCACTCTTACAGGACCTTTTTCAATAATTTCTGCTTTTTTAAAATCAAGCTCCCAGCTTTTTTCATCAAAATAGCATTTAACATCCCACGCCTCATGGTTATGAGGTCTGTCCTGATACGCAATAACCTTACCCAGAACCTCACCATCAGGTGCAACACTTCTTTGTGCATATTTACAATAAAGCTTTGAAATGTTGTATTCATCATTAAATTCAACGTCAAAATACTTTGTAGATACACCCTTTTCAGAAACAGGATTTTGCGCAAATACTGAAGGTTTACACTTTCTTACGGAAATTGCTGTGTGCCCCTTAGGCTCAACAAAGGTTACAAAAGCAATTTTACCGTCATACGTTTTTTGGTAAGGTACCTCATCACCATTAACATCAAAAAGTGCAAATTCTTCTTCACAAGGAATATCTGAAATTACCACATCATTCCTTAAAAAGCCTGTTGTATTGAAAATAACAATGCTATCTTCTGCAAGATTGATTTTTGAAATTAATGCAGCCTGTGCATCTCCTGCCATTTCACATCCGGCAGCAAGTACCTTTTCGTAATCCTCCTTGCTATCCTCATAAACCTCTTTGATTGAAGAGCCGGGAAGAATATCGTGGAACTGGTTAAGAAGAATAAGCTTCCAGTTTTCAAGAAGTCTTTCGCGGGGATATTTAAAACCTGTCTGAAGATTTGCAATTGCAGAAAGCGTTTCTACATCATGATAAAGACATTCGCTCTTACGATTGTATTTTTTATTTCTTGCCTGGCTTGTAAGCGTACCCCTGTGAAATTCAAGGAACAATTCGCCACACCATACAGGAAGACGCTTGTTGCCTGAAACCTGATTTTCAAGGTGCTTAAAGAAATCAAGTGAAGAGCTTTGCTTTACAACAGGGCAACCCTGTATACCCTTTGACATACGCTTGCCGTATTCAAGCATTTCAACAGTAGGGCCACCGCCACCGTCACCAAAGCCATAGCTCATAAGGAAATCCTTGCCCAGATCCTTTTGAGAGTAACGCTTATAACCGCCAATAACGTAAAGCGGCCTGAGCTTACTGTTATAGGTAGTTTGCCAATTTTCCCTTTCATTTACTGTTGCGTGACAGCTTGGCGGAAAGTGTGAAAGCACCTCTGTACCGTCAATACCACGCCACATAAACGTATCATAAGGGAATTTATTATATTCATTCCAACTGATTTTGGTTGTCATAAAATACTTCATTCCGCATTTTTTAATAAGCTGAGGAATTGCAGCAGAATATCCAAAAACATCGGGAAGCCACATAATTTTATTATCCACACCAAATTCATCACGGAAGAAGCGTTTACCCACCATAAACTGCCTTACAAGTGCTTCACCGGAGGCAACGTTTGTGTCTGCTTCAACCCACATTGAGCCTTCTGCTTCCCATCTGCCCTCTTTGACTCTTTCTTTGATTCTTTCAAACACCTCAGGATAATCTTGCTTTACATAATCGTAAAGCTGAGCCTGAGATGACATAAATTTATATTCGGGATATTCCTCCATAAGCTTCAATACCGTTGAAAATGAACGACAGCTTTTCTCCCTCGTCTGACGGAGTCTCCAAAGCCATGCAACGTCAATATGTGTATGACCTACACTCCAACACGTAGCCTCTTCAAACTTACCGTAAAGATTTTCATCAAGGAATTTACTTGTTTCAACAGCAGAAGCGTGAAAAACCTCGCGGTCATTTGTATCAATATCAAGAATATTGCAGGCTTCATTAAGTGCTTTAATAATATTTACACGTGCATCGCTGTCTTCACCGTGATACTTTGCAACCTTAAGAGGAGTAAGAATATCAAAGTAAACAGATAAAGCAATATCATCAATTACCTGAAGACGTGCAGAAAGCTGAATTTTACCTCTCCACTCGTGAGAATCAGAATATGCATTAATTGCGATTTCAAATTCCTCTCCACCTTGTGCACACTCTGTAAGAGTTACATACTGATGGTTACTGTCACCGCCCTGCAAAACCTTACCGTTTACAAAAATAATAAACTGAGGGTTAACCTCGTTCCAGCTTCTTTCATAAGGGCAAAGCTTATAAATTACGTGCTGACCCTTAAATTCCTCAGGAATTTTTATTGTTTGTTTAAACCAGCAATAACATTCCCGGTAACCCCAAAAATCTTCGCCTGCTTTAAACTGTGTCCATTCACCTTTATTTATATCTTCAATGCTATACTGCCCGTCACGGAAAAGAAAATCGCCTGTTTTTACGCTGTCTGCAATAACAAACTTTTCATACATATCTTTAAGAATCTGATTAATTCTTCCGCTAAGCATATAACGTTCACTGTTTTTATCGTGAAAATCAATCTCAAAATGTGCCATACCTCTGTCTCCATTCACAATTAACTATGATTGTTTTTTGATTTTATCACAGAATATGTTATTTTACAATAATTTAACAACAAAAAACGACGGTTAAATCGTTATATTTCATAGTTGACTTTATTGAAAATAAAAAGTAAAATATAAGGTAATATTATTGCACACAAAGGAGAGATTACGAATGGCTCATTACTGTAAAGAACCTTCAAGAACATTTAGTGAATATTTGCTTATACCGGGTTATACAGGTCCTGATTGTATTCCGAACAACGTAGACCTCAGAACACCTCTTTGCAAATACAGAAAAGGCAAAGAAGAAGCACCAATAACTCTCAATATTCCTATGATTTCTGCAATTATGCAGTCTGTTTCAAACGATACACTTGCTATTGCTTTGGCTAAAGAAGGCGGTATGTCTTTCATCTACGGCTCACAGTCAATTGAAGATGAAGCTGCAATGGTTGCAAGAGTTAAAAGCTACAAGGCAGGCTTTGTTGTTTCCGACTCTAACCTCTGCCCTGAAAATACACTTGGTGACGTTGTTAACCTTTACGATACATTAGGTCACTCCACAATGGCAGTTACAGATGACGGTACAGCAACAGGTAAGCTCTTAGGTGTTGTTACATCAAGAGATTACAGAATCAGCCGTATGCCAATGGATATGAAGGTTACAGAGTTTATGACTCCGCCTGATAAGCTTATCTCCGCTCCTGCATCAACAACACTTAAGGAAGCAAACGATATTATCTGGGAACACAAGCTCAACTCTCTCCCTATTATAGATGACAAAGGTAATCTCCTTTACTTTGTTTTCCGTAAGGACTATTCACAGCACAAAGAAAATCCGCAAGAAATTCTTGACAGCCAGAAGCGTTATATGGTTGGTGCAGGTATCAACACACGTGACTATGCAGAAAGAGTTCCTGCCCTTGTTGAAGCAGGCGCAGACGTTCTTTGCATTGACTCATCTGAAGGCTACACAGAATGGCAAAAACGCACAATCGCTTTCATCAGAGAAAAATACGGCGACACAGTAAAGGTCGGCGCAGGTAACGTTGTTGACCGTGACGGCTTCCGTTTCCTTGCAGATGCAGGTGCAGACTTTATTAAAGTTGGTATTGGCGGCGGTTCAATCTGTATTACCCGTGAAACAAAAGGTATCGGCCGCGGACAAGCTACTGCACTTATTGAGGTTGCTGCAGCGCGTGATGAATATTTTGAAGAAACCGGTGTATACGTTCCGATTTGTTCAGACGGCGGTATTGTTCATGACTATCATATGACTCTCGCTCTTGCTATGGGTGCTGACTTTATGATGCTCGGCAGATACTTTGCAAGATTTGACGAAAGCCCCACACCCAAGCTCAACATTAACGGAACTTATGTTAAGGAATACTGGGGAAGTCGGAGGCCAAGCGGTCTTAGGAAGACAAAT
>JAZUMM010000123.1:0-9424 GCA_045603625.1 Acutalibacteraceae bacterium
CTATTTATTTCAAAACGGTCATAATATAGGTATATTTTGGCAAAATTAACGGAGACTTAATATATGAATATAAAGTTACCACAAGAGGTTGAAACAATTTTACAGGCGCTTACGTCTGCCGGTCACGAGGCATTTTGTGTAGGTGGTGCAATCAGAGATTGCGTGATGGGTATTACACCCGGCGACTGGGATATTACCACATCTGCAAAGCCTGACGAAACGAAAGAAATCTTTCAAAGCTACAAAACAATAGAAACAGGGCTGAAGCACGGCACCTTGACTGTATTAATTAACAAAAAGCCTTTTGAAATTACAACATACAGAATAGACGGTAAATATGATGACAACCGTCACCCTGTTAATGTTGAATTTACAAAAAATCTTCAGGAGGATTTAGCAAGAAGAGATTTTACAATAAATGCTCTCGCCTATAATCCGTCGGTTGGTCTTGTTGATTTTTATTCAGGACAGACACATATATATAATAGTATAATAAAAACCGTAGGTGACCCTGAAAAAAGGTTCTGTGAGGACGGCTTAAGAATAATGCGTGCTCTACGTTTTTCTGCAGTTCTCGGATTCCAGATAGAGGAAGAAACAAAAAAAGCTATACACAAAAACAAGGACTTACTTAAAAACATCTCTGCAGAGCGCTTGGCAACAGAGCTCACAAAGCTTGTATGCGGTAAAAATGCTTTTAACGTACTTATGGAGTACGGCGACGTGCTTTCTGTATTCATTCCTGAAATTGCGCCTGCCATAGGCTTTAAGCAGTACGGCAAAAAGCACGCCTATGACGTTTGGGAGCACATTTGCCACACGGTAGACACAATTCCACAGGAAAAGGACTTGCGCCTTACAATGCTTCTGCACGATTTGGGTAAGGTACCAACACATAAGCTCAACGATTCGGGTGACAGTACCTTTAAAAATCATGCTATGGTAGGCGGTGAAATGGCAAAAGAAATATTAACACGTCTGAGATTTGATAAAAAAACTGTTAACAGAGTTTCGTTCCTTGTTTCCTACCACGATTTTGAGCCTGTAAAAAGTAAAACAGAATTAAAGCATCACTTAAAAACAAAAACACCTGATGATATCCGTACACTTCTTATTATTAAAAAAAGTGACAGAGGTGCTTTAAGCGAAAGCTACCGTGACATTTCAGAAGCCACGGCACAAAATCTTTTATGGCTTGAAGAAATTGAAAAAAACAAAGAATGCTGCAATATAAAAGACCTTGCCATAACAGGCAACGACCTTTTAAAAGCAGGCTTTGAAGGTGAAAAAATCGGAATTGCCCTTAATAATGCTCTTAACGGTGTTATTGAAGGAAAAACAAAAAACAATAAAACTGATTTGTTGACATACCTATTATAATAGTATAAAATAAAGAGTAACTATAAAAAGGAATAGGTGATATTATGCGTAACACTTATGCTCTTAACTTCGGTTGGAAGTTTTCTCCTGATTTTTCAGAAGAAATGATAAAAAAATCTTACGATGACAGTAGCTTTGAAACTGTTGACATTCCTCATGCCAACAAAGAGTTGCCTTTAAATTATTTTGACGAAAACTCTTACCAGTTTACAAGCTGTTACAGAAAAAAATTCAACATCAAAAAAGCAAAAGGTATGCGCTATATTCTTCATTTTGAAGGTGCGGCAGTTTATTCAAAGGTTTACCTCAACGATAAGTTTATTGGTGAATACAAGGGTGCATATAACCGCTTCAGCTTTGATATTACAGAAGAAGTAAAAGCAAAGGATAATGTACTTGTTGTTGAGCTTGACTCCAGCGAAAGAAAAGAAATCCCTCCGTTCGGCAACGTTGTAGACTACCTTGTTTACGGTGGTATTTACCGTGAAGTTTGGATAGAAGAAGTTGCCGCAGTTTATATTGACAATGCATTTGTAAGAACACTTAACGTTCTTCACGAAAAAAAGCTTCTCAGCATTGATGTTACACTTTCAGAAAGCACAAGCGGTAAGCTTTCATTTGCCCTTTATGACGGCGACAATAAAATTGATGAAAAATCTACCGATTTTAAAGGCAGAGTCATAAACGTAAAATGGGCAGTTAAAAACGTTAATCTCTGGGATTTAGATAATCCTAACCTTTACACAGTTAAAATTAAGCTTGATGATACAGATGAAACCTCTGTACGCTTCGGCTTCAGAGAATGTAAGTTTTATAAGGACGGTTTTTACCTTAACGGCAAAAAAATAAAAATCCGCGGTCTTAACCGTCATCAAAGCTTCCCTTACGTTGGTTATGCTATGCCTGCAAACGTTCAAAAAGCAGATGCAGATTTACTTAAATATGAGTTAGGCGTAAACCTTGTAAGAACATCTCACTACCCTAACAGCATTCATTTCCTTGACAGATGTGATGAAATCGGTCTTTTAGTATTTACTGAAATGCCGTCATGGCAGTACCTTGGTGAAGGTGAATGGCGTGACATCTGCCTTGATAACGTTCGCAGAATGGTACTTCGCGACAGGAACCACCCTTGTGTAATTCTCTGGGGTGTACGTGTTAACGAGGGTCTTGACTGTGACGAATTCTACTCAGAAACAAACCGCGTTGCGAGAGAGCTTGACGACACTCGCCAGGCCGGTGGCGTAAGAAATATGCCTATGAGCCACCTTCTTGAAGACGTTTACACAATGAACGACTTTATCCATTCAGGCGGTGCAATTAACCTTTTACCACCTGCTTTGGTTACAAAATCTCTCAAAGCTCCGTACCTTGTTACTGAGCACAACGGTCACATGTTCCCTACAAAGAGCTTTGACAAAGAAGGCGTCCGCACAGAGCACGCACTTCGCCACACAAGAGTTCTTAACTCCGCTTACGGTAACAAGAGAACAAGCGGTGCTATTGGCTGGTGTATGGCAGACTATAATACTCACAAAGACTTTGGTAGTGGCGACAGAATTTGCTACCACGGCGTTACAGATATGTTCCGTGTACCAAAATTAGGCGCTGCAGTTTACCGTTCACAGCAAGAGGATAAACCATTCCTTGAGGTTACCTCTGCAATGGATATCGGTGAACATCCGGGCGGAACAATCGGTGATGTTTGGGTATACACCAACTGTGATTACGTTAAGCTTTATAAAAACGGTAAATACACAAGCACTATTTACCCTGATTCTTCTAAATTCAAGAATCTTCCTCATCCTCCGATGATTGCTGCAGACTTTATCGGCGATTCACTTACAACTGACGACGGTATTGAGGGTCTTGCAGCAGAGCTTCTTACAGATACACTTGTTTGTGCACAAACAAAGCAATGGAAAATGCCTCCAACAAAGTTCCTTAAAGCAGGTGCTGCAATGGTTGTTGGCAAAATTCCCTTTGGCAGAATGTTTGATATTGTTACAAAGTATATTGGTGGCTGGGGTAACGAGCAGATTACTTATGCCTTTGAAGGTTATAAGGACGGCAAATGTGTTGCTACTGTTGTAAGAACTGCAGTTACAGACCTTCACCTTGACGTTAAAGCAGACTCTTTAACTCTTAAAGAAGGCGACACATACGATGCAACAAGAATACAGATTGTTGCCCTTGACCAGAATAACAACCGTGCACCTTTCGCTGACAGCGCAGTTAAGGTTACCGTTAAAGGTCCTGCAAAGGTTATTGGCCCTGAAGAATTCCCTCTTGTTGGCGGTGACAGAGCTTTCTGGATTCGTACAACAGGTGAAAAGGGTGACATTACCGTTACAATAGATGCAAAAGGCATCGGCAAAACAAAGCTTCAGCTTAAAGCTGAATAATTTAAATTACACAATAAAACTGCTTCTCTCATTCGAGAAGCAGTAAAAGGAGATACAAAAATGAACAAAAAGCCTTATTACATTACAACTGCTATTGCATACACATCAAGAAAGCCTCATATAGGCAACTCCTATGAAATCGTGCTTTCCGACGCTCTCGCCCGTTTTAAACGAATGCAGGGCTACGATGTATTCTTCCAAACAGGTACAGATGAGCACGGCCAAAAAATTGAGGAATACGCAGCAAATGCAGGCGTTTCTCCAAAGGAATATGTTGATGGCGTTGCAGGTGAAATCAAGGCTATATGCGATTGCCTTAATACAACATACGATAAATTTATTCGTACAACAGATGCTGACCATGAGGCTGCCGTGCAAAAAATCTTCAGAAAGCTCATTGAAAAAGGCGACGTTTACAAGAGCGAGTACGAAGGCTGGTACTGTGTGCCTTGCGAAAGCTTTTTTACAGACAGTCAACTTGTAGACGGCAAATGTCCTGACTGCGGCAGAGAAGTACGCAAAGAAAAGGAAGAAGCATATTTCTTCAAAATGAGCAAATATCAAAAACAACTTGAAGAGTATATTGAATCAAATCCAAACTTCATTTACCCTGAAAGCCGTAAAAAAGAAATGATAAACAACTTTATCAAGCCCGGACTTCAGGATTTATGTATTTCTCGTTCTACATTCAAATGGGGTATCCCATTCCCGAATGATGAAAAACACGTTATTTATGTATGGGTAGATGCCCTTCTCAACTATATCACAGGTCTTGGCTACGACACAGAAAATGAGTCTGAAATGTTCAATAAATACTGGCCTGCAAACGTTCACATTATAGGTAAGGATATTCTTCGTTTCCACACAATTTACTGGCCGATTATGCTTATGGCTCTTGATATAGAACTTCCAAAACAGGTGTTTGGTCACCCGTGGCTCCTTTCAGGAAACGATAAAATGAGTAAATCCCGTGGTAACGTTATTTATGCCGATGACCTTTGCGACCGTTTCGGCGTTGATGCAGTAAGGTATTACCTTCTTTCTGAAATGCCACACGCACAGGATGGTACAATCACCTACGAAACAATTATTGAGCGCTTTAACTCAGACCTTGCAAATACTCTCGGTAACCTTGTTAACCGTACCGTTGCTATGAACAACAAGTATTTTGACGGTGTTATTCAGTCCCCTGAATTTACAGAGGATATTGACACAGAACTTAAAGAAATGGCTCTCGGCACACTTGCAAAGGTTACAAAGCTCCTTGACACCTACAAGGTAGCAGATGCACTTTCAGAGATTTTTGACCTTGCAAAGCGTTGTAACAAGTATATTGATGAAACAATGCCTTGGGCACTTGCAAAGGATGAAGAAAAGAAAGGCCGTCTCGGTACAGTCCTTTATAATCTTCTTGAAGGCATTCGCTTTATTGCAGTTCTTCTCAAGCCCTTTATGCCTGAAACAAGCGATAAAATACTTGAGCAGATCGGCACAGATGTTAATACCCTCGAATCCCTTGCAGAATTTGGTTCAACAAAGGTCGGTGCAAAGGTTGGCGTTGCAACTCCTCTCTTCTCACGTCTTGACGTAGAAAAAACACTTGCAGAAATCGAAGCATCTCTTCCTGTAGCAGAAGAAGAAAAGGAAGAAGAGGCAAAAGAAATTATTGGCCTTGCAGAAATTCAGTACGATGATTTTGCAAAGGTTGAGCTCAGAGTTTGCAAGGTAGTTGATTGTCAACCTATAAAGAAAGCAAAAAAACTTCTGGAGCTTACTCTTGATGACGGCACAAAGGAGCCTCGCACAGTTGCTTCAGGTATTGCTAAATGGTATAAACCCGAAGACCTTATCGGCAAGAGCGTTATTGTTGTTGCAAACCTTGCACCAAGAACACTTTGCGGTGTTGAAAGTCACGGTATGATTCTTGCAGGCGAAATTACAGAGGAAGACGTTAAGGTCGCTTTTGTTGAAGGACTTCCTGCAGGTACACAATTAAGCTGATGAAAAATATATTTGATTCACACGCACACTATACAGATAAAGCATTTAATGATGACCGTAAAATTTTGCTCGACTCTCTCAAGGAGTCGGGCATTTGCGGTGTAATAAACTGTGGTGCAGATTTGGAAAGCTCACAAAAATCTCTGGAATTGTCGGAAAAATATGAATACATGTACTTTTCTTGCGGTATCCATCCCGAAGAGGTAGATAACTTACCGAACAACTACATTGAGCTTATAAAAAATATGACTAAGCACAAAAAGTGTGTTGCAATTGGTGAAATAGGTCTTGATTATTACTGGCGTCAGGATAACAAGGAAAAACAGAAAGAAGTTTTCAAAGAGCAGATTCTTCTTGCAAAAGAGCTTAATTTACCTGTTATTATCCATTCACGCGATGCTCACAATGATACACTTGAAATTTTAAAAGAAACAAAGCCGAAAGGCGTTTTACATTGCTTTTCAGGTAGTGTAGAAACTGCAAAAGAGGTTTTGAAGCTTGGTCTGTATATCGGCTTCGGAGGCGCACTTACATTTAAAAATGCCCGCAAAGCTGTTGAGGTTATGGAAATGTTGCCTCTTGAAAGACTTTTGCTTGAAACTGATTGTCCGTACATGGCACCCGTACCAATGCGAGGTAAGCGTAACGACTCTACCTTAATCCCCTACGTAGCAGAAAAAATTTCAGAAATAAAAAATATTCCTGCCCAGGAAATTATTGATATTGCAACAGAAAACACAAAAAGCTTATTCAAAATAAACATATAAACGAGATAGATTCAAATTGAATCTATCTCGTTTAATATCTTATCCGAAATTTCATTTATTATATTAAAATCTGTTGCCTTAATGTAATATTCCTCAAGCCTATCGTGTATATCTAATGCTAAAGAAAGCTTGCGTACTGCTTCATCTACAAGCTCCTTTTTCGCCTTCTTTTGAAAATTCAACTTTTCTTTATTTTTCATGTATTCATCCTTTTCAAAAAATCTGCTTGCATGCACCTTCAGGCTACAATCGTCAATAGATAAATGGTAGCTGTTTTCTGTAAATATACCCATTTTCAACTCAGGAATAATTATATGCTCAACCTTACTGAACGGAAACAAAGGACAAAAGCATTTGTAAACATCATAGCCCATATCCAATGCACAGTTCCCTACCAGCTCCGCAATATACGGTGATACAACAGAAAACTCATCCTTAATTGTAAGAATACGCTCACACAAAGCTACAATTGTATCATACTCCACAACAACACCATCAGGCGTTACCGCACTCAAAAGCCTTTTATGCTCTGTACCTCGTTGCACGCCTTCTTTTTTTGGTAAAAGACGTGAACACAATCGTTTCACGTACCTTTCAACCTTTTCTTCATTTACAAAATCTGCACAAATTAAAGTGCTCTCTCTTTCTATATTAGCCGCAACACTTAAATATTCCGATGTAATTCTATGTAGCTCTTTATTTTTCTTTGTAAGCTCACAAATTTCTTTTCTGTGAGATTTTAAGTAATCCTTATTCCAGGCAACACTTAAATCTACAATATGCTCATTCACACCGGGTAAGGTCGGTTCAAAAGTGTGCGGCAATGTTCCGTCAAAAACAGAAAAATTAATTTCAGGAGCATTCACCACATCTAATGATTGAGGGTCTGCACTGCAGTAGCCTCTTTCAACATAGAAACCTTTTTTTTCAAGCTTCTCTGCCACTTTTCTCATTAATGTTGATTTACCGGTACCGGCTCCGCCTTTTAATATAATATGATTTCCTTTTTTATACGGGTCATAGACATCTGCATAAAAGGAGCAATATCCGTTTTTATTATTGGCACCAAAAAAGAATGAAACAGGTAAAATTGTTTTAGTCATACTTTCCCCTCCCACATTTTATAGTATGCCACAAAGGATTTTTTGTTACATTCAATTGACTTTTAGGTCATTAAAGTCTATACTATTTTTGATTGGTCTAAAACTTCTTAAACAGGAGGAAATTTATATGTCACGATATGATGAAGCTAAAAAAATTTATGCAGATTTAGGCGTTGACACCGAAAAAGCACTTAACACCTTAAAGGACATTACAATTTCTGTTCATTGCTGGCAAGGAGACGACGTTGTTGGCTTTGACAGTAAGGAAAGTCTTTCAGGCGGTATTCAGACAACAGGTAACTATCCCGGTAAGGCTACAACACCTGATGAGCTTATGGCAGATATTGACAAAGCATTTTCGCTTATCCCCGGTAAAAAGAAGCTTAACCTTCACGCTTCTTACGCTATATTTGAAAGAGGTGAATTTGCCGACAGAGATGCAATTGAGCCAAAACACTTTAAAAAATGGGTTGATTTTGCAAAAGAAAGAAATATGGGTATTGATTTTAACCCTACCTTCTTTTCACATCCTATGGTTAAAGATGGCTTAACCCTTTCTTCACCTGATGAAGAAACCAGAGCTTTCTGGGTAAAACACGGTATTCAATGCCTTAAATTATCAGAGTACTTTGCAAATGAAACAGGCATCCCTTGTGTTATGAACATCTGGATTCCTGACGGATATAAGGATATTCCTGCAGACAGACTTTCACCAAGAATGCGCTTTAAAAAGTCACTTGATGAAATTCTCAGCACACCTTACGACAAATCAAAGGTTTACGTTACTCTTGAATCAAAGGTTTTTGGCATTGGTCTTGAAAGCTATACGGTTGGCTCTGCTGAGTTTACACTTTCTTATTCTACAAAAAACGGTATTACTCCGCTTATGGATAACGGTCACTACCATCCGACAGAGCTTGTTTCCGATAAAATCTCATCACTTCTTGCATTTAACGAAAAAATCGCTCTTCACGTTACAAGAGGAGTACGTTGGGACTCTGACCACGTTGTTATATTAGATGATGAAACAAAAGAAATTGCAAAAGAAATTGTTTTTCACGATGCTCTTGAAAGAGTATTTATTGCAACTGACTATTTTGATGCATCCATAAACAGAATTTCTGCTTGGGTCACAGGTGTAAGAAACGTTCAAAAGGCTCTTCTTAACGCTCTTTTGTTACCTGCAGAAAAAATGAAAAATCTTCAAAGCTCCAACTCCTTTACAGAATTAATGTTTGTTCAGGAAGAGATGAAAACTGCACCATTCGGTGATATATGGACAGAATTTTTGAAGAGAGAAAACGTTACAAATAATTATTTTGAAATAATTAAAGAATATGAAGAAAAGGTATTGGTGAAAAGATAATGAAAAACATTTTAACAGCTCCATTTGTTGAAGACATGAAACGTGCAACCGCTAATATGTATCGTCAGACATGGGATGAAAGAAACGGCGGTAATATAAGCTTTATGCTTGAAGAAGAACAGGTTGCAGAATATCTTGACCTTAACAATGTTATTCGCACAATCCCCACAGGCTTTGATGCAACAGACCTTATTGGCAAAATTTTCATTGTTACAGGTACAGGCAAATACTTTAAAAACGTAGAGGTTGACCCTGAAACAAACCTTGGTATTATCCGTATTGCAAAAGACGGTACAACAGCAGAGCTCCTTTGGGGTTGGAAGGATGGCGGTAAGTTCACATCTGAGCTTCCTGCACACCTTATGAGCCACATGGCACGTCTTAAGGTTAACCCAAATAACA
>JAZUMM010000124.1:0-8336 GCA_045603625.1 Acutalibacteraceae bacterium
CAATGTTCTGTATTTGAATATTACTCTTTTTGTGTAGTGATTTTGCCCTGTCAACACGCTTTTTGTTAACGTAATCTGTAAGTGTAACACCTGTTTCCTTTTTAAAGAGTGTAGATAAATAGCTGGGGTTTACATTTAAAAGCTTTGCTTGTGTTTTTAAGCTTAAATCTGCGCTGATATCTGTATCTATACAGGTTATTACCTTTTGAACCAGCAAAGAGTAGTTTTTTTGCGAATGCTTTTGTACAAGGCGGGAATAGTTGTGAATCATTTTAAGAAAAAGATTATCACATTCATTTACTGATTTTGCAGCTTCTATCTGCAATGCGAAATCCGTTGAAACACTATCAATGTAAATCGGGTGAACACCGCCTTGCTCAACGGCTTTTCGTGCAAGTGTATTAAGCACAATAAGATAGTTTTTTGCATTTCTCAGGTCATCGGTAATGCGCGATTCTAAAAGGTCACTCAGCTTGCCGCCCGTAAAAAACGTGTCTGCTTTATGCACAAGACCTTGTGAGATTGCATTCAGTAGTTTGTTTTCTTGCTCGTAGGCTTTTTCTATCATTTGTATAGATAAAAGCGGGGAATCTGTATCGTAATCTTTTTTACCTGCAATTAAAATAGATATATCGTTAATATCTTCACTTTGCTTAATATATGAGCTTTTGTGCGTTTCGCCATATATAATGTCGCATAAACAATTAACCGCAACGTTAATATAGTTGTCGTCAGGTATATAAGGTGTAATCGCAAAGTATTTCTGAATATTATTGATTGCAGTTTGTGATAAAGAATAAGCAAGGGCATCCTCTTCTATCTCTTGCTTTGAAAAGGCTTTTGTGTTATACGGACCAACAACTAAAATGCTTTTTTCATTCTCTTTGGGCAGAGGAATAAAAATGTATTTACTGCTGAAAATATCCTCCATAAAACAAACAGTATTCTTTTCTGCGATTTGTATATTGAATGTGTTCAGGTAATTATCATCAAGACCGAGTGTTTTACGTATACCGGAATCAATATTTTGCGGCAACTCTTTTTCAGTTATGGTGTTTACTTTGATTTTAAAGCTTTCAATAAAGTTTTTGAAAAATGATAGTTCTTTTGTGTAAAGCATAAATTAACCTCACATAAATTTATGTTTTTATTATCGTACAATTTTTATGAAAAATCAATATGATATAAAAATTTTACTAAAAAACACAAAAATAATACTCACCATAATCATATTAAATAATATAAAATGAAATTGTTAAAAAGTTTTGTTGATTTTTACCAAAAATAACCAAAGCTTAAAGAAATATAGAAAAGGAGGAGAATCTATTATGGCTAAAAAAGAAGCTAAATTAGATTCAAAAGGATACCGTAAATTTGGTATGCGCGATAAGGTTGCGTATGCTTTAGGTGATTTCGGTTGTAATATGAGCTTTGCTCTTAAGGGCACGGTTCAAACATTCTGGTTAGTTTTTATGATGATGGATACAGGCTTGCTTTCCATTTTGCTTTTACTTGTGCAAATCTGGGATGCAGTTAACGATCCGCTCATCGGTAACTTAATTGATAGAGATACAAGAAAATATAAAATGGGTAAATTTAAAACCTATATTTTCATAGGTGCTTGCGGCTTGCTTTTTGCAGGCGCTGCAGTTTTCCTTCCGTTCCCGAACGCAAGTGTTGTAGTTAAAGCAATACTTTATGTTTTAGGCTACATTGTCTGGGATGCTTGCTATACAATTGCTAATGTGCCATATGGCTCAATGCTTTCTCTTATTACAGAGGATACAGGTGAACGTGCACAGCTTTCAACATGGCGTTCAATCGGTTCAATGTTCGGTAATATTGTTCCAATGGTAATTCTTCCGATGATTATCTGGAAAAAAGTTACTTATGATAAATCATTATCATTCCTTGATAAAATTGTTATTCCGGATAATTTTGACATTAACAGATTCCATATAAACCCTGATACAGGTTTACCGTATAAGGAAGGCGAAGCAGTTCTTAACCCGTTAACAGGTAAGCAGGTTGAAATTCTTCTTGGTGAAAGAGTTTTCTTTGCAGCACTTATAATGGGTGTGCTTGGTTTTATCGCCTTTATGGTTATGATAAAATTAACAACTATCCGTGTTGACGAAAATACTGTAAAAACAAACGAAGGCGGCGGAAAGTTCAATATTATTGATTCTTTCAAAAAGTTTATGAAAAACCGTCCTGCAGTAGGTGCAACTGTTGCTGCTATGGGTATGTTCCTTGGTATGCAATCTGCTTCAACTGCAACAACAATTATGTTTGCAACATATTTCCAAAAAGCATCGTTATCAGGTGTTGTTACAGCAATCGGTTTCTTACCGATGGTAGCATTTATTCCGTTTATTAAGGGTCTTGTAACAAAGTACGGTAAAAAAGAAGTTTCTGTTGTTGGTTCAATTGTAACTCTTGCCGGTGCGGTTATTATGATGGTTTTCCCGATCGTGAAGAATGTAGATGCAGCTTTAATTGTATATCTTATTGGCCTTGTTCTTTTCGGTATTGGTATGGGTGTTTATACTTGCGTGTCATGGGCTATGATGAGTGATGCTATTGAATATAATGAATGGAAATTCGGCACACGTGAAGAGGGTACAGTTTATTCACTTCATTCATTCTTCCGTAAGCTCGCACAAGGTGTAGGCCCTGCAGCAGTTATTTTTATAATGGGTCTTCTTGGTTATCAGGAAGATTTAGGTACAATTGGCCAAAGTGCCGAAACAGCTAAAAATATGTGCTGGCTTGTTGCAGGTCTTTATCTTTTGAGTGCTGTTTTGCAGTTCATTGGTATTGCATTAATTTATAACCTTGATAAGAAAAAGGTTGATAAAATGAATGCTGACCTCGAAGCAGCAAGAAGGATTAAATAAAATTAAATCCGATGCCCGATAGATGTAAATCTACCGGGCATTAAATAAGAAGGAGAATTTATAATTTATGAGACAAATTGTTAATATTAACAGAAAATGGGCTTTTACAAAACAAGCAACATCTGTTCCGGCAGAGCTTCCTATGAATTGGGATTGGGTTAACCTTCCTCATTCATGGAATGCAATTGACGGTCAGGATGGTGATAGTGATTTTTATAGAGGAACTTGCTATTATGTAAAAAAGCTTCTTAAAACTGACCTTCCGCAAACAGATAAATATTTTCTTGAAATTAAAGGTGCAAACTCTTCTGCAGATGTTTATTTAAATGGTAAGGTGCTTGCACATCATGATGGTGGTTATTCAACATGGCGTGTGGATATTTCTAACCATATTCAAAACGAAAATTTAATTGTAATTGCAGTTGATAACTCTGCTAATGATAAGGTTTATCCGCAGTTTGCAGACTTTACCTTCTATGGCGGTCTTTACCGTGATGTGAATATCATTTGTGTTAACGATTCTCACTTTGAGCTTATGTATCATGGTGGTCCCGGCCTTAAAATTACACCTGTTATAAACGGTAAAAATGCAGATGTTGAAATTGAAGCATGGCTCACAAATGTGAAGGATAGTCAAAAAATCAAATATACAGTTAAAGATGCAGACGGTAAAGTGATTTGTGAAAAATTAACCGCAGATACAAAGGTTAATTTAACTATTGAAAATGTTCATCTCTGGCACGGCAGAAAGGACCCATACCTTTACACTGCTGACCTTGAGCTTGTTGAAGATGGTAAGGTGCTTGACAATATTTCTTCACGTTTTGGCTGCAGAAGTTATGTTATTGACCCTGAAAACGGCTTTATCCTTAATGGTGAAGAGTATCCGCTTCGTGGCGTTTCACGTCATCAGGACAGATGGGGCTTTGGTAATGCTCTTCTCCCGGAGCATCACGAAGAAGATATTGAT
The DNA here is from genome assembly GCA_045603625.1 of Acutalibacteraceae bacterium. Classification (GTDB taxonomy): domain Bacteria; phylum Bacillota; class Clostridia; order Oscillospirales; family Acutalibacteraceae; genus DTU089. The sequence goes on from JAZUMM010000124.1 coordinate 3,871, forward strand.
TTGATTATGGAGGTTGGGGCTACAACAATCCGCCTTGCTCACTATCAACATGACCAATATTTCTATGACCTCTGTGACGAAAAGGGTCTTGTAATCTGGGCAGAAATTCCATATATCTCAAAGCATATGGCAACAGGTCGCGAGAATACAATTTCTCAGATGAAGGAGCTTGTTATTCAGAATTATAACCATCCGTCAATTGTTGTATGGGGTCTTTCAAATGAAATAACAATGCAGGGTGATAAGGACCCTGACCTTCTTGAAAATCATAACATTCTCAATGACCTTGTTCACGAGCTTGATAAAACACGTAAAACTGTTATTGCTGCAGTTTCAATGTGCGATATTGACAGTCCGTATATTCAGATTCCTGATTGTGTTTCATATAACCATTATTTTGGTTGGTACGGTGGCGACACAACAATGAACGGTCCTTGGTTTGATAATTTCCATGCAAAGTTCCCGAATATTCCGATTGGTTGTAGCGAATACGGTTGTGAAGCACTTAATTGGCACACTTCAAACCCTCAGCAGGGCGACTATACTGAAGAGTATCAGGCATATTATCACGAGGAGCTTATTAAACAGTTCTTCTCAAGAAAATATATGTGGGCAACACATGTGTGGAATATGTTTGATTTTGGTGCGGATTCACGTAACGAAGGTGGCGAAAACGGTCAGAACCATAAGGGCCTTGTAACCTTTGACCGTAAATATAAAAAAGATTCTTTCTATGCTTATAAAGCATGGCTTTCTGATGAAAAGTTTGTTCACATCTGCGGAAAACGATATGTTGACAGGGTAGAGGATGTAACAAAGGTTACTGTATACTCCAATCTTCCTGAGGTTGAGCTTTTTGCAAACGGTAAATCCTTGGGCAAAATTTCTGCTCCTGACCATTTCTTCTACTTTGATGTTCCAAACTCAGGTGAAACTGAGCTTGTAGCAGTTGCAGGCGAATATAAGGATTCATCAAAAATCCGCAAGGTTGAAGAATTTAACAATGCATACCGTCTTGTTGAAAAAGGTGCTGTTCTTAACTGGTTTGATATTGAAGAGATTGACGGCTACTTTTCAATAAACGATAAGCTTTCAGATATTATGGCTTGTCCTGAAGGTGCAGCGTTTGTTAAAGGACTTGCTGCCCAGATGATGAAAGGCATCGGAAACACAGAAATGGGCGAGGATGCATTTGGTGGTGCTATGATGCAAATGATGGGTGGTTTTACCGTACTTCGTCTTACAAGTCTTATGGGTGTTGCAAATATCAAATTCTCAAAAGAAGACCTTTTAGGACTTAATGCAATGCTTAATAAAATTAAAAAACCGTAACAATAATAAAAACCGTTCTTACTTGATGTAAGAACGGTTTTTGTGTTTTATGTAAAAAATTATTTATCTTCTTTCTTCTTGCGGAAAAGGATTGCCTGAACAGGGAAGAAGGCAATAAACTGGAAGGTCATACAACCAAAGGTTGAAATGTTGTTTGCAAGAGTTGAAGAGAAGTTCATACCGAGTAACCATGTGTTTACTGTAGGAGCAAGCCATGCAGAGCCAAGAAGAATTATAACAGTGCAAACTAAATAAATAGGAAGTGTAACTGCTATTTTTGCACTTGACTTGAATGTCTTTTCTCTGTTAATAAAGAATGCAACAATCTGTGCAACAACGTTTGAAACGTTGAATGCGATACAGTGACCGAGACCACCGAGAATGACTTCGCCTGCTTCGTTGTAGTTAACAGGATAGTTAAAAACAGGAACGTCGTTAATTACAAGCTTTACAAATTCCTGGCTGAAAAGTTCTTTAACGGCAGGAATCATAGGGATAAGGTTAACCAATGCGAGCTGAACAATGCAAGCACCTAAGCTGGCAAAAATGAATTTAACAAAAATCCAAAGCTTTGCGAGAAAAGCCTTCTTGCTATCAGCAGGTTGAGTAGTTTTTGACATAAAAATATCTCCTTCACTTAAATATATTGTAATACTAACATAATTAAAAATATAAGTCAATAAATAAAAATATTACTATAAAATAAACTTTACAAAATCATAAGAATGTTCTATAGTATATTTTGGGAATAAAAGTAAATAATTACTTTTGAAAAAACAAGAAAGGATTAATGAATTATGGAACTTAAAGGCTCAAAAACAGAACAAAATCTTCGTGCCGCTTTTTCAGGCGAGAGCGAAGCAAGAAACAAATACACATATTTTGCATCAGTTGCAAAAAAAGAGGGTTACCAGCAAATTGCTGCTATTTTTGAAGAAACTGCAAATAACGAAAAAGAGCACGCAAAAATGTGGTTTAAAGAGTTAAAGGCTCTTGGTAATACTGCAGAAAATCTTCTCGCTGCTGCAGAAGGCGAAAACTATGAATGGACAGATATGTATGCAACCTTTGCAGATGAAGCAGAAGAGGAAGGCTTTGTTGAGCTTGCTGCAAAATTCAGAGCAGTTGCAAAGATTGAAAAATCTCATGAGGAACGTTACAGAAAACTTCTTTCAAACGTTGAAATGCAACAGGTTTTTGAAAAAGCAGAAGAAACAATGTGGGAATGCCGTAATTGCGGCCATCTTGTAATGGGCAAAAAGGCACCTGATGTATGTCCTGTATGTGCACATCCTCAAAGCTATTTTGAAGTAAGAAAAGAGAACTATTAATAAAAAACAGAGTGTAATTAAAGATTGAAGTCTTTAATTACACTCTTGATTTATGCTTATTTTCTTGTGAAAACACAGTCAAAGCCGTCAATTGTCATTGTTATTGTTTTGCCGTCAAATTCGTAGTCGCCTTCATTTTCGGCTTCAAAATCCTCGCCTTCAAGTCCGCTTCCGAATTCCGCTAAAAATTCATCCTCTAATTCATCAGCTAAGGTGCTGTAATTATCTGATATGTACTCATCAATTGTGTCGTAGCCTAATTCGTCAAGAACGCCTTGGAGCTCGTCTTCTGTAAGCTCACCTTCAAGTTCATTTTTTATTGCCTGTGTGAATGAAGCTTCGTTTAATTCAAAGGATGTGGCTGTCATTGAATATGAGCCGTCATCGTTGATTTTAAGTTCAAAGCCTATTGAAAATTCGCAACCTGCAACGCTTTCATCTACTGTGGTTTTTGATACCCATGTACCGGAAAGGTCGTTAATATCAGGTTTTGTATTATTACCGTTACCGCTGTTACCTGAACCGCCGTTGTTTGTGTTTGTGTTGTTGTCGGGTTTTGCGGATGAATTATTCGGCTTTGTGGTAGTGAGGTTTGAATTACTGTTTACTTGGGTGTCGCTGACCGGTTCTGTACTTTCGGTTGAAGAGAGCTGAGTGCTTGGGTCAGTTTCTTTATCTTTTCCCTCGTTTTTATCTTTTTTGTTGTTTTTTGCTTTAGTGGTTTCTTCGATTTTGGTATCGTCTTTTGTGTCAGTGTTTTTGTTTTCGTCCTTGCCGCCTAAAACAAAAATAAGAATTATAGCAATAATTAAAGCAAGAGCTGCCGCAGCAATTCCGATAATAATACCCATTTTCTTTTTATTGCCCTTCGGAGCAGGTGATTGAGGCGCATTTGGTTGAGGCTGAGTATTTGTCTGAGCAACTGTGTGGCTTTGCGCAACCTGTGGCTGAGTATCAGTTGGTGTTACAGGCGCAACATTATTAACAGATTGTACAGCTTCCAAATTATTACCGCATCCGATACAGAATTTTGCACCGTCTGCATTTTCTTTACCGCAATTTCTACAAAACATAATTATCCTCCTTGAGATATTAGTTTATACATTGATTATAATACTAAAACAAATGTAATTACAAGCATTTTTTAAAAATACCCATAACCCTATAAAAAGTTTGTACATCATTTTTGTTATGTATTGAAAATACAGAACAAATTTATTATAATAATTTATACATCCGTCCGTGGCGCAGTTGGATAACGCAGCAGATTCCGATTCTGAAGAACGGGGGTTCAAATCCCTTCGGACGGGCCAGAAAAGAAACACCCTTTGTCTACCGGACAAAGGGCGTTTCTTTTCAACTAAATCCGTCCTATCGGACGGGATAAATCCCGCTTTCGTGGGATGAAATCACTTCGTGATGAAATCCGACTTCGTCGGGAGATTGGACGGATTTAATTTCATCTGCGAAGCAGATTTCATCCGAGTTTACTCGGATTTCATCGCGCTTGCGCGATTTCATTGAAATATCCGATGATTATGATATAATCAATTCGATAAATAAAAATTTGTAAAGGTGAAAAGAAATGGGAATAGTAATACGCAAATATGAAAAAAAAGATTTGTGTGCGATAATAGAAATCTGGAATGAAATTGTTGAGGAAGGAAATGCCTTTCCCCAAGAAGAATTCCTGACTCTTGAAAGCGGCACTATCTTTTTTGCAGAACAAACCTATACGGGTGTTGCAGTAGATAACGAAACAGAGAAAATATACGGACTTTATATTTTACATCCGAACAATAT
>JAZUMM010000125.1:0-4542 GCA_045603625.1 Acutalibacteraceae bacterium
ATAATACCTGCAGGTGTACACGGAAGGTAGGTATAGTCACCTATCATGATATGACCTACGTTAAAGGGATGAAAGGCATCAACGTCTTTTTGGGGATTGATGTTATTAATTACAACCTGTTCATCAATATGTGAAGGCAACGGTAACTGACAAAGAATACCGTTAACCTTGTCATCATTATTAAGCTTGTGTATTAATTCTAAAAGCTCATTCTGTGTTGTTTCTTCAGGAAGAGCATATTCATAAGAATTAACACCAATTTCTTCACAGCCTTTTTTCTTATTGTTTACATACACTCTTGAAGCACTGTTGTTACCTACAATTATTACTGCAAGACCAACATCCTTACCCTGGTTTTTGAGCTGTGCTACCCTGTTTTTCAACTCTTTACGTTTTTCTTGTGAGACAAGCTTACCGTCTATTATTTTTGCCATTTTTCATTGCCTCCAGTTCAGATTTTGAAACCCTGACTTTTTTTGAAGAGCGCTCTTCTTCGGCAGCAGCTGCTTTTTCCGCCTTGATTTCACTTATCAGCTTTGCAGCATCAGGCGGAAAATAATCAACACCTTCAATACCTTTCGGATTTTTGTGTACTCTAATAAGATTTATGACTAATACAATTGCACAAATAATAACAATTCCAACAGAAAGTGCCTGAGAAACACGTATTCCTGTATTACCTATATAAAGACTATCCGTTCTTAAACCTTCAAAAATCGCCCTGCCTGTACCGTACCATATTCCGTAGCACAAGAAAAGCTGACCGCTGAATTTCCTGAATTTTTTTAGTATAAGGTACAAAAGCCCGAAGCCGACCATACACCAAGCAAACTCATAAAAGAACGTAGGATGAACATAAAGGTTATTTGCCTCAATAAACGCACCTATATCAGGCACACCTTCAAGACCGTATTTTTCGGGATGATTAGAAATGTAGGTTACTACCTTATCACTCATCATACCGTAATTACCGTTAGTAAAAACGCCAAAGGCTTCCTGGTTGGCATAGTTACCCCATCTGCCTATACCCTGACCTATAAGAAGGCTCATACCTACAAGGTCAAGAAGATTATAAAAATTAAGCTTTTCCAGCTTACAGGTTATATAACCTGCAATAATACCACCGATAATACCGCCATATATGGCAAGTCCGCCATTCCATATTTCAAAAATACTTGCAATATTTTCGCTGTAATAATCCCATCGGAAAATTACATAATATGCACGCGCACCGATAATACCGCCGAGACTGCCGTAAATAAGCACATCTACCATCTTTGACAAATTCATTCGCCACGTATATGCAATTCTACCACCAAAAAGCACAGCAAGAATATAACCGAATGCAATTATAACTCCATACCAACGAATCTGCATAAGTGTATCGCCGATATAAAATTCACAAAAAACGGATGATACATCAAAGCCCGAATCTATTCCGCCGAAATTAACACGGGCAAAATCAGCAAACCATTCCATAAATTCCTCCTATGTAAGTCCCCGAAAGGACCGTTTAACCTGTATTTTAAGATTTATTGCGAACAACAGAAAGAACTGCCTTACTTTCATCAAAAGAGTCCCTAAGAACCTTGTTAACGTATGAAAGTGTCATTTCTTTAATAACCTTAAACTCAGAGAAAAGTTCTTCGTTTTCAAAATGAGAAACCACAAGACCATTTGCAACAGTATCAATATCTGCAAAAGCACGTACTGTTTTGCCGTATTGCTTTTTACGTACAGTTTCAAAATCCTCTTGTGAAATAAGAGTTTCTTTAAGATTTTTCACCGCATCCTTTATTCTGCTTGCTACACTTTCAGGGTCATTTGATTCACCCGAAAACATTGGTGCGGCATAATTATAGCCGTTAAAAAACTCTGTACTGAAATTACCGTTAATAAGACCATCATCAAGAAGCTCCTTGTATAACGGTGACATTTGCCCTGCAAGAACATCAAGAATAAGATTTTTTGCAATTTCTTCTTCAAGAGTCCTTTCAGGTGTATTGTAAGATTCTTTATAAGCAAAACAAAAAACAGGTGTTGCAACAGGTAAATTCTCTTCAACATAATCGTTCACTATTGCTTCAGGTTCATCAAGAAAAGCTCTTTCAACAGTAACGTATTCATCTTTTTGCAATAATCTGTCTGCTACCTCAAGAACCTCTTCAACTGTTGTTTTACCTGCAACAGCTAAAGCCATATTTGAAAAATTATAAAACGTGTCATAACACGAAAAAAGCATTTTTGCGGTAATCTGAGCAATAGACTCTTTTGTGCCCGCAATATCAATTTTGACAGGATGATTATGGTACATAGCACCAAGGAGATTGAAAAGACATTCCCATTCAGGAGAATCCTTATACATATCAATTTCCTGACCGATTATGCCTTGCTCCTTTAAAACTGTTTCTTCTGTAAAATACGGATGCCTTACAAAATCAAGAAGAATCTCAAAATTCTCTTTAAAATGACCTGTACAAGTGAATAAATAACAGGTTCTGTCAAAGCTTGTATATGCATTAGCAGATGCACCTGTTGCTGCATAGCGTTGAAAAGCATCAAGCTCTTCACTTTCAAAAAGCTTATGCTCAAGAAAGTGAGCAGTACCTGCAGGGATTTCTATAAAATCGCTTCTGTCACTACGCTTAAAACGAGTATCAATTGAACCGTATTTTGTGCCGAAAACTGCATAAGTTGAGGTATATTCTTCCTTAGGATACACATAAATATTAAGCCCCGATTTATGAACGATATGATAATAACCTTCATCAAGAATCTCATTTTTCACGAAAGTAATTTTATTTTCACTCATTTTGTGCACCTTCTTCCGCAGTTCCTTCAAGCATAAATACAGTATCAAGAGTCACATCCTGTGCCGCTTTTACAATTTCTTCCTTTGTAACACTCTTAAACTCTTCAATAAATTGCTCAGGATATTTATATGCACTTGAAACACATTGTGACATAAACCATGAATCAAGAGCTTCAGGACTATCCGTAACACTTTTGAAGCTATCCTCAAGTGCTTTGACCGATGAATCAATATCATTCTGTGTAAAATTACCGTTTTTAACGTCCTCTAATTGTTGAAGAATTGCTTCTTTTGCTTTTTCTTCATTAAAGCTTTCAATACCGCTCTGCACAAACATTATACCCTTTGCACGTATCATTCTTGCAGAACAGTAATAACACAAGCTCATTTTTTCTCTTACAACAGTAAAAAGCTTTGAATGAGGACTGCCGCCGAACAAATCAACCATAACTCTGCGCGCTGCATAATTATCGTTAGCATCCTTCATACCCATTCTGAAGCCCAGAACAAGCTTACCTTGCTTTACAGACTCTTTCTCTTTAGCATATTGAACATCCTCAGCTTTTTCTACAAAAAGTGTTTCGCCAAGACAAATTGAACGTTTTATATTTTTAACTGCCTGTGTAAAATTACGAAGCACCGCATCACTATCTGTGTTACCGCTGACACAAACAACGATTTTTGCAGTTTCAAGAAGCTTGCAATATGCATCATACAAGGTTTTTGGTGTAATTTTTTCAATAGACTCCAAATCACCAAAACGGTGAATACCGTATGCTTCTTCCGAAAACATCAGCTCTTCGCATTTATTTTTTGCGTATGAACGTTTATCACTTTGCTCTGCGTAAAGACGTTCTGCAAGAAGTCGCTTTTCGCTCTTTACATCATCCTCTGAAAAAGCGCCGTTTTTAACATTAGGCGCAAAAACAAGCTCAAATAACAAATCGCTGCATTCTGATGCAATAACCTCTCCATCAAGAGCAAAGCGGTCATCTATACAAGAAACCGCCATTTTAATTACCTGGTTTTCACCGGTTTTGGAAACATCCACAACAAGCTCTGCACCGTATAAATTGGCAAGCTTCCTTTCAATGCTTGAAAGGTCAGGATACTTACGCGATGAACGAGATAAAACATTGGGAACCAATGCAAACAAAGATGCATCTTCACCTAAAGGCACCACAAAATTCACAGAAACGCAAGTTGATTTAAAACCGTCTGCATATACGCTACAGAATTCGGTTCCTTCTGAAAGCTCTGTTTTATTAAAAATATACTTCACATTATCACATCCGATACATTGAGTAATTGCAGTAACTTTCAATATTCTATCATACTGTGGCAAATCTTTCCACACTTTTTTACTAAATTTCATATTTTATCCCCTTTCTGATTTTAGTTTTGGTTCTTTATTTGATTTTAATCGTTAATTTTACTTATAATAACCTGAATATTAAACCTTTAAACCGTTGACAAAATAAACTCTCTATGATAATATATTTCAGTTGTAAATTACATTTATTCCGAAGGAGAATTCAAATGTCAGGACACTCAAAATGGAGCACCATTAAAAGAAAAAAAGAAAAGACCGACGGTGCAAGAGCAAAGGTCTTCACTAAAATAGGCAGAGAAATTTCTGTTGCAGTTCGTGACGGCGGCCCCGACCCCGCATCAAACTCAAAGCTTAAGGATGTTATTGCAAAGGCAAAGGCTAACAATGTGCCTAACGA
>JAZUMM010000126.1:0-5703 GCA_045603625.1 Acutalibacteraceae bacterium
CTTTATACACCTTCGGGATAACATATCGTCTTCTGCATCAAAATTCTTTCGTTTTTAAAAAATTATATTTACGCAGAAGCAAACATTAATTTTTCACCCTACAATCAATTATGACTGTAGGGTGATTTTTTGCTACTTTAATTTTACCGATATGTTATCCTCTCGGAGTATCTTTATACACCTTCGGGATAACATATCGTCTTCTGCATCAAAATTCTTTCGTTTTTAAAAAATTATATTTGCGCAGAAGCAAACATTAATTATTTCACCCTACAATCAATTATGACTGTAGGGTGATTTTTTGCTACTTTAATTTTACCGATATGTTATCCACTCGGAGAACAACGGTACTGCGAGTAGATTAAAACAAGTTAATGGTGTGATATTATAAAGTTTTGAGGTAATTAATGCTCATTTCTGCACATTCCATTGGTGTTTTACCCATTGAAGGGTCATCCTGCTCAACTACAACCCAGGTTGCACCTGCATTTTCGGAGGCTTCAATAATCTTCTTCCAATCCTGACAACCGTAACCAACGGGACGGAATTCAAAGGTGTTTTCTGCCTGAGCAGTTTCCTCTTCTTCAATACCTATAAGCTTGTAAAGTGGTCCGTTACCCTTCTGACCGTCAAAGTCTTTAAGGTGAACAATTGGTGCCCTGCCTGAGTATTTTTCTACGTATGATGCAGGCTCTTCACCACCAACGTTTACCCAACATGTATCAAGCTCTGTCTGAAGTAAATCTGCAGGAATTGTGTTATAGAGAATATCAAGAGCGTATTCACCATCAATTTTAAGAAATTCAAAATCGTGGTTATGATAAAGAAGAAGGAGCCCCATTTTTTTTGCTGCTTCACCGATTTTACGGATACCTGCGACTGTATTTTCCCAACCGTCTGTACCCGGACGGCATTCTTCTGTAAGATATGGAACAACAACGTATTTACAGCCCATATCTTTATAATCCTTAAGAACTGCTTCAGGATTTTCAAGCATATCGTAATATGGCACGTGTGCTGAAACAGGAACAATACCGATTTCATCACAAATTGCCTTTACTTCCTCACCGCTTCTGCCGAAAAGACCTGCGAATTCAACGCCTTCGTAACCTAAATCTTTAACCTTTTTAATTGTGCCGACAAAGTCCTTTTCCATATCGTCACGAACTGAATAAAGCTGAATAGCTATTGGTAATTTCATAAACGTATCTCCTTAAAAGAAATTTTATAGTTATATATTACTCTAATCTTATTTATAATTCAAGTGTTTTTATTGACAACATCTTACAGAAAGTTGTATATTATAATATATTGAAAAGTGAGGTTTTTCCTATGAAATATGTTGTTGTTTTATATGATGGTATGGCAGATTATCCCGTACCTGCTTTAAATGGCAAAACTCCTATGGAGCTTGCAAAAAAGCCACTTCTTGACAAGCTTGCAAGAAATGGTGAGGTTGGTCTTGTAAAAACTGTTGGTGAAGGTCTTAAGCCGGGTAGCGACATTGCAAATATGAGTGTGCTCGGCTATAATCCGAGAGAATGCTATACAGGTAGAAGTCCTTTAGAGGCAGTCAGTATAGGTGTGAATATGCTTGATACTGATATTATCTTCCGTACAAATCTTGTAACACTTTCCGATGAAGAAAATTACGAAGATAAAACAATGGTTGATTACAGTGCCGGTGATATTTCTACTGAAGAAGCACGCGAAATCATAAAAAGTGTTGAAGAGCATTTTGGTAATGATATATATAAATTTTACGGTGGCGTTGCTTACCGTCACTGCCTTGTGTGGCACGGTGGCACACTTGACCTTGGCAAAATGACTCCTCCGCATGATATTTCAGGCAAGGTTATTGGCGAGCACCTTTCAACAAGCGAAAATGCAAAAGAGCTTATTAAAATGATGAAAGAAAGCTACGCTTTCCTTATGGAGCATCCTGTAAACAAAAAGAGAATGGCTGAAGGCAAACGTCCGGCAAACTCCATATGGCTTTGGGGTGAAGGTACAAAGCCTGCACTTTCTAACTTTAAAGAAAAGTACGGTGTTAACGGTTCAATAATTTCTGCGGTTGACTTACTTAAGGGTATTGCAAAATGTGCAGGTATGGCATCACCTGACGTTGAAGGCGCAACAGGCTACATTGATACAAACTTTGACGGCAAGGCCGAATGTGCAATAAATGAACTTGAAACAAAGGATTTTGTTTACATACATTTAGAAGCACCTGATGAATGCGGTCACAGAAACGAGCCCGAAAATAAGGTTAGGGCAATTGAAATAATTGACGAAAAAATTCTTGGCAAGCTTTTACCGGCACTTGAAAAATATGAAGATTATAAAATTATGGTACTCCCCGACCATCCTACGCCGATTGTCACAATGACTCATGCTTCTGATCCGGTACCATATATGATTTACCAAAAATCAAAGGCAAAGGATAATGGTATTGATTCCTTCAACGAAAAAACAGCCAAAGCAACAGGAAACTTTGTCGAAATCGGTCACACACTTATGAACAAATTTATAGACTAAAGCAAAACCCCTTGGGATAACATCCCAAGGGGTGAAACTTTTACATTAATTTATGTAATTAAGCCTCTGCTTCTTTCATTTTTTTGAAGCACTCGCTGCAGTATACAGGACGGTCCTCACGTGGCTTGAATGGAACTTCAGCAACGCCGCCGCATTCTGCACATACTGCTGTGAATTTTTCGCGTTCGCCTCTTGCTGCTGCCTTACGTGCATCACGGCAAGCCTTACAGCTCTTTGGCTCATTAACTAAACCTTTTTCTGCGTAAAATTCTTGTTCTCCGGCTGTGAAAATAAATTCGTTGCCGCACTCTTTACAGATGAGTGTTTTGTCTTCGTACATTTTTGCTACCTCGCTATTTTAAGATGTTGCCCTCTAACGGAATTGCACCGCCACCTTTATAAACGGTTTCGGAAAATTCCGTAACCTAACAACGCTCTGCTTTTAAGCTAAGAGGACATTTATTTTAACCGTTCACACGGTCAAAGCCTTTTTTAATTTTTTTCTGCCACGTTGAACTGCATTATCAACTGATTTGGGGTCAATGTGAAGTTTTGCACCTATCTCTGCATAACTCATACCGCTTGCGCGCAGAAAGATGACTGTTTTTTCAACCTCTGAAAGAGTAATTTCGCATTGTGCAAGAACCTCATCAAGACGTTCACCGCTTATTATTCTTGAGAGCGGATCTTCAACAGGATTGGTGTTTAACGCACCCTCCAGCTCTTCATCTGTTGCCGACTCGGTACCCGTACCAACGGATGCCGAATTAACACTATTGCGCATACAAACTGATGCATAACCTTTAAACGGCACACCGCGCTCAATATCAAAGGTACGCACCGCATTAAGAAAACCAAACATACTTTCCTGAGTAAGGTCTTCAGCATCAAGGTAAGAAGAATTTGATTTGTTATATTTTACCTTAAGGTAACGTGCCGCAAGAACATTAAAAGCAATATCGTCACCGGCCTGAGAAAGAATTGCCAAACGGTCGTCAGATAAAACAAGATACTCTTCCCGTTTACGGCTATTCAAACTACCACCTCATATAACTCCACTCTATTGGGTCAATAATATCACACTTTTGTTAAAATGTCAAATATTTTTTATTTTTTTCTGAATTTTTTGTACAAAACACAGAATTTTGTAGAAAAAAGAAAAAACCAAACAACTATGTAGTTGTTTGGTTACCTTTTTCATACTCTGTATATACAGTTTTATCTACCTTATACCATTTACCCTTTATTTTCATACAATAAAAGTCATTATAAACAGTTGTGTATTCGCCTTTTTCACCTGTGGCAACAATCTGCACATTAAGTATATCTACCCTGTTAGGAAGCTCAACATACGAAAAACCGGACTCAAGAATCTTATTAAAATCTTCTAACTCTTCCTGACTCAGAGTTTTATATGAATCAATTGAATAAGTTAATTCAAAATTCTCTCCACATTGTTTTATGTAAAACTCGTTACTTTGAGGAACTACGGATACCATTTCTTCAAAGGTTTCTTCTTCACCATAAAAACGATTTTCTTTTTTATATTCTTTTATGGCATCATCATACAATGAATAGTACAATTCCTCATCAGACGTTTCAATAGAACGAGTAAAGTTTTTAACAACCTTTTCAGGCTTGGAGCCTGTAATGAGCGCAGTAACCGTTGCAAATACAGAAATAATCAACGCCAGCGCTATTAATATAATAACAACATTTTTTAAAGGAATATTGATTTTTATTTTTTCCTTTTTGACAAATGTTGATGGTTCCTTTTTCTTTTCGGTTTTTAATTTTGCACCGCAATAAGCGCAGGTAACAAAATTATCGGGACTTTGCTTATGACACTTACGGCAGTACAAAATTTCACCTCATTTGCATCTTAAGAGTAAACAAAGCCGTAGAAAGTAAACTTTCTACGGCTTATGGATTACAGTAGATACCGTAATTTTTGATTATTCTGCAGATTCTTCTGCAACTTCTTCTGCAACCTCTTCAACAGCTTCTTCTGCTGCCGGTTCTTCAGGAAGAAGAGCACGGATTGAGAGGCTTACTCTCTTTCTTTCTTCATCGATTTCAGTAATCTTAACAGTTACTTTTTCACCGATTTTAAGTACATCTGCAGGTTTTGCAACGTGTTTGTTTGCAATTTGTGAAATATGAATAAGACCATCAATACCTGAAATGATGTGTGCAAAAGCACCGAAGTCTGTGAAGTTTGCAATTTCAACTTCTGCTTCGTCACCTACGGCATATTTACTCTTAAAGATTTCCCATGGGTTATCTTCAAGCTTTTTGTAGCCGAGAGCGATTTGTTTCTTTTCAGGGTTGAGTGATTTGATTGTAACTTCAACTTCATCACCAACATTAACAACCTCTGATGGGTCTTTGATTCTGTTCCATGAAAGCTCAGAAACGTGAATCATACCGTCAACGCCACCGATGTCAACAAAAGCGCCAAATTTCATAAGAGATTTAACAACGCCCTTACGAACTTCGCCTTCCTGTGCTTCTGCCCAGAATTTTGCTTCTGCTTCTTTTCTTTGTTCTTTAAGAACTGCACGGATAGAGCCAACAGCTCTTCTTCTTTGCTTGTTAACTTCAATAACTTTGAATTTAACAGTTTTCTTGAGAAGATCTTCAAGCTTTTCGTTACGGCTTGCAGTTGCAAGTGATGCAGGAATGAAAAGACGTGCATTGTTAGAAACAACAATAACACCGCCACGGATTACTTCTGTAACTACGCCTTCAAGAATGGTATCTGTTCCTTCAGCTTTTACAATTTCATCCCATGCTGCAATAGCATCGTAACGTTTTTTGGAAAGCATTGTAACGCCTTCCTGGTCGTTTGTTTTCATGATGATAAGGTTAAGAGTATCGCCAATTTTGAGTTCAGCTTTTGGATCTGCATTTGGGTCATTGCTATATTCGCTGTAAGGAATATAACCTGTTTGCTTCCTGCCGATATCAACCTGTATCTCTGTTGGAGAAACGCTCAATACTACACCTGTAACCTTCTGGTCACTGTTCATATTATTGAGAGATTCCTCTAAAGCAGCAGCGAAATCAAATTCGTCAGCTGATGCAGAGTCAAGCACTCTTTCCTCCTCAATCATATTGTTTTCCTTGAGAATTTCGGACATGGTTTCAAGTACCTCCTTTATA